>JAGAAY010000021.1 GCA_017615065.1 Bacteroidales bacterium
AGGCTTCGAGGTGCGAGACGTACACTATACCCACTACGGTCGTCTGTGCCCTATCGAGTCTCCAGAAGGCCCGAACATCGGCCTGATCTCCTCCCTCTGCGTTTACGCCCGCATCAACACCCTCGGCTTCATCGAGACCCCGTACCGCGCGGTACACGACGGTAAGGTGGACCTGAGCGATACCGGCTGGAAGTACATGAGCGCTGAGGAGGAAGAAGCCCAGCACGTTGCCCTTGCCAACGTCGGCATGAGCGACGACGGCCAGCTTCTTGACGACCGCATCCAGTGCCGTCTGGAAGCCGACTTCCCTCTGGTTACCAAGGAAGAAGTGAACTATATGGACGTAGCCCCCAACCAGATGGCTTCCGTGGCTGCATCCCTCATTCCTTTCCTGGAGCACGACGATGCGCACCGCGCCCTCATGGGTGCCAACATGATGCGCCAGGCCGTTCCCCTTCTGAGCCCGGAAAGTCCCATCGTGGGTACCGGTCTGGAGGAGAGGGTCTGCATCGACTCCCGTACCCAGATTATCGCCGCCGGTACCGGTGTCGTAACTTATGTGGATGCAAATGAGATCCGCGTCAAGTACGACCGCACCGACGAGCAGAAGTACGTGAGCTTCGCACCGGACGAGACCGTGTACAAGCTCCCTATCTGCCGCCGTACCAACCAGAGCACTACCGTAACTCTGAAGCCTATCGTCCGCAAGGGCGACAAGCTCGTTCCCGGCCAGGTGCTCACGGAAGGCTATGCAACGCAGAACGGTGAACTTGCACTGGGCCGCAACCTGAAAGTGGCGTTCATGCCCTGGAAGGGTTACAACTATGAGGACGCAATCGTCCTCAGCGAGGAAATGGTGAAGTGGGACATCCTCACTTCCATCCATGTCGATGAGTATCTCACCGAAGTCCGCGAAACCAAGCGCGGCATGGAGGAACTCACCTCCGACATCCCCAACGTGAGCGAAGACGCCACCAAGGATCTCGACGAGGACGGCATCGTGCGCATCGGCGCCCATATCGAGCCCGGTGACATCATGATCGGCAAGATCACGCCTAAGGGCGAAAGCGATCCTTCCCCGGAAGAGAAACTCCTCAAGGCTATCTTCGGCGACAAGGCCGGCGATGTGAAGGACGCTTCCCTGAAGGCTAATCCTTCGCTCAGCGGTACTGTCATCAAGACTTCCCTTTATGCAAAGGTGTCCAAGGAAGGCGGCCGTGCAAAGGCCGAACAGAAGGCCCGAATTGAGATGAAGCAGCAGGAGTTCGAGGCCGCAGCGGCCAAGCTCCGCGCAGGTTTCATCGAGAAGCTGTGGGCACTTGTCCAGGGCAAGAAGAGCGCCGGCGTGAGCGATCTGTACGGCGTGGAGATCTTCCCGAAGAGCAAGGAATTCACCCTCCAGGGACTCCAGGATGCAGACTATCTGAACATCAATTCCAACAAGTGGACTGCGGACGCAAAGACCGCAGCCATGGTACGCGAGCTCATCAACAATTACTGCATCGCCTTCAAGGAGGCAGAAACCCGTTCGAAGAGGGAGCTGGACAAGATCAAGGTCGGCGACGAACTTCCCAACGGAGTCATGCAGCTTGCCAAGGTGTACATCGCCAAGAAGCGCAAGATCACTGTGGGTGACAAGATGGCAGGACGTCACGGTAACAAGGGTATTGTGGCAAAGATTGTCCGCCGTGAGGACATGCCGTTCCTCGAGGACGGTACTCCCGTGGACATCGTGCTCAACCCTCTGGGCGTGCCTTCCCGTATGAACCTGGGTCAGATTTACGAGACCGTGCTCGGTTGGGCAGGCTCGGAACTCGGCCTCAAGTTCTCCACCCCCATCTTCGACGGTGCTTCCATCGACGAGATCTGCGCCTACACGAAGAAGGCAGGCGTACCTGAATTCGGCAAGACCCGTCTCCGCGACGGCGGAACCGGCGACTGGTTCGACCAGAGCGCTACCGTGGGTGTCATCTATATGATCAAGCTCGGCCATATGGTCGATGACAAGATGCACGCACGTTCCATCGGCCCGTATTCCCTCATTACCCAGCAGCCTCTCGGCGGTAAGGCCCAGTTCGGTGGCCAGCGCTTCGGAGAAATGGAAGTCTGGGCCCTCGAGGCATTCGGCGCCGCAAACGCACTCCAGGAAATCCTCACCGTGAAGTCCGACGACGTGAACGGCCGCAGCAAGACCTACGAAGCTATCGTTAAGGGCGACCAGATGCCCACTCCGGGCATTCCGGAATCCCTGAACGTGCTGCTCCACGAGCTCCGCGGCCTGGGCCTGAAGGTTTCACTGGATTAATAAAGGACATTTTGATACTGAAAAGCTATGCCTGCATTCAATAATAAAGAAAACAAGGTTAAGAGCAACTTCTCCAAGATCTCGATTTCGCTGGCCTCCCCGGAGGACATCACAGCGAGGTCCTGCGGCGAGGTCCTTAAGCCGGAAACCGTCAACTACCGCACCTACAAGCCGGAGCGTGACGGTCTCTTCTGCGAAAAGATCTTCGGCCCCACCAAGGATTACGAATGCTACTGCGGCAAGTACAAGAGGATCCGCTACCGCGGAATCGTGTGCGACCGCTGCGGCGTGGAGGTCACTGAGAAGAAAGTTCGCCGCGAGCGCATGGGTCACATCACCCTTACCGTTCCGGTTGCACACATCTGGTATTTCAAGAGTGCCCCCAACAAGATAAGCGCCCTTCTCGGCGTTCCCGCCAAGAAACTGGAGTCGGTTATCTATTACGAGAAATACATCGTAATCAATCCGGGCAAGAGTGATTATGCCAAGATGGACCTCCTGTCGGAGGACGAGTACCTCACTGTCCTGGACCGTTTCCCGGACAACTATGCTCTCGCAAACGACGATCCCGACAAATTCATCGCCAAGATGGGTGCGGAGGGTATCTACGACCTGCTCAAGGAGATTGACGTGGAAGGTCTCGCGCGCAGCCTGCGCCAGCAGATGCTTTCCGACAGCTCCCAGCAGCGCAAGGCCGAAATCCTCAAGCGCCTGGCAGTGGTGAAGTGGTTCCAGGAGTCAAAGGACGTGAACCGTCCGGAATGGATGATAATGAAGGTTATCCCCGTTACTCCTCCGGATCTGCGTCCCCTGGTGCCGCTGGACGGCGGTCGTTTTGCAACATCGGATCTTAACGACCTGTACCGCAGGGTTATCATCCGTAACAACCGTCTCAAGAAACTCATCGAGATCAAGGCTCCCGAAGTGATTCTGCGCAACGAAAAGCGCATGCTTCAGGAGGCGGTGGACTCCCTGTTCGACAACTCCAAGAAGTCATCGGCAGTAAAGAGCGAGTCCAACCGCGCGCTGAAGTCCCTGTCCGATTCCCTCAAGGGTAAGCAGGGCCGCTTCCGCCAGAACCTCCTGGGTAAGCGTGTCGACTACTCCGCCCGAAGCGTTATCGTGGTAGGACCGGAGCTCAACATGCACGAGTGCGGTCTCCCGAAATTCATGGCTGCAGAGCTTTACAAGCCTTTCGTGATCCGCAAGCTCATCGAGCGCGGCATCGTGAAGACCGTGAAGAGCGCCAAGAAGATCGTGGACCGCAGGGATCCCGTTATCTGGGACATCCTTGAGAACGTAATGAAGGGCCACCCGGTGCTCCTCAACCGTGCACCTACCCTTCACCGCCTGGGTATCCAGGCCTTCCAGCCCCGTATGATCGAGGGCAAGGCAATCCAGCTGCACCCGCTCGCATGTACCGCTTTCAACGCGGACTTCGACGGTGACCAGATGGCCGTGCATCTGCCCCTCTCCAACGCCGCCATCATGGAAGCCCAGCTGCTCATGCTCGGCTCCCACAACATCCTCAACCCCGCCAACGGTTCTCCTATCACCGTTCCTTCACAGGATATGGTGCTTGGTCTGTACTACATCACCAAGGAGCGCCCGGGCGCAAAGGGAAGCGGCCTGAAGTTCTACGGACCGGAAGAGGTGATCATCGCCTTCGACGGCAAGGTCATCGACATGCACGCCCCCATCGAGGTGCGCCTCCCCAAAGACAAGCAGGATATCACCAAAGGCTTCGAAATGGTGCGCACCACGGCCGGCCGCGTAATCGTGAACCAGTACATTCCTGAAGAAGTTCCCTATGTGAACGAGGTTCTGGGCAAGAAGGCCCTCCGTACCGTGATTACCACCGTAATCAAGAGCACGGGCGTCACCCGTACCGCACAGTTCCTGGACGACATCAAGAATCTGGGTTACGACCAGGCGTTCCGCGCCGGTATCTCCTTCAACCTGGGCGACGTACTTATCCCCGCGGAGAAGTCCAAGCTCATCGAGAAGGGATACAAGGAGGTGGAGAACATCAAGATGAACTACGCGATGGGCTTCATCACCAACAACGAGCGTTACAACAAGGTCATCGACCTGTGGACATCCATCGACAACCAGCTCACAAGCATCGTGAAGCAGCAGATCTCCGCAGACCAGCAGGGCTTCAACCCGGTGTACATGATGCTGGATTCCGGCGCCCGTGGTTCAACCCAGCAGATCAAACAGCTCTGCGGCATGCGAGGCCTTATGGCAAAGCCCCAGAAGAGCGGCGCGGCCGGAGCGGAGATTATCGAGAACCCCATCGTCTCCAACCTTAAGGAAGGAATGTCGGTGCTGGAGTACTTCATCTCCACCCACGGTGCCCGTAAGGGTCTGGCCGATACCGCCCTGAAGACGGCCGATGCCGGTTACCTCACCCGTCGTCTGGTAGACGTATCCCACGATGTCATCATCACAGAGGAAGACTGCGGAACCCTCCGCGGCCTCATCGCCACAGCCATCAAGAACAAGGACGAGGTTGTGGAATCCCTTGGCGAACGCATTCTTGGCCGCACATCCGTGCACGATATCTTCAACCCTCTCACCGGCGAACTCATCATTTCCGCCGGCGAAGAGATCCGCGAGGATGTCGCCAACCTCATCGACAGCCTGCCCATCGAACAGGTGGAAATCCGCAGCGTTCTCACGTGCGAAAGCCGTCACGGCGTTTGCGCGAAGTGCTACGGCCGCAACCTGGCAACCTCCAGAATGGTTGAGAAGGGCGAGGTTGTGGGTGTCATTGCCGCACAGTCCATCGGTGAACCCGGTACCCAGCTCACCCTGCGTACCTTCCACGTGGGTGGTACCGCATCCGGTGCAGTGGCCGATTCTTCCATCGAGTCCAAGTACGAAGGCAAACTCGCATTCGAGGAACTCCGTACCGTGGACCGCGTGAACGAGGACGGCACCACCGTACAGGTAGTGGTATCCCGCATGACGGAACTCCGCATCGTTGACGAGCGCACGGGTATGACCTACTCGCACTATGATGTACCCTACGGCTCAACGCTGTACTTCAAGGACGGCGCGTCCGTGAAGAAGGGAGACCTCATCTGCGAATGGGATCCGTACAACGCAACCACCATCGTGGAAAGCAACGGTGTGCTCCGTTTCGAGAGCATGATCGACGGTGTAACCTTCCGTGAGGAGAGTGCCGATGAGTACTCCACCAACAAGGACAAGGTTATCATCGAGAGCCGCGACAAGACCAAGAACCCCGCTATCGTGATTCTTGATTCTGCCGGCAACACACTCCGTCAGTACAACCTCCCCGTTGGCGCTCACATCATGATGAGCGACGGAGATCCCGTGAAGGTTGGCGACGTCATCATGAAGATTCCCCGCGCCATCGGCAAGGCCGGTGATATCACCGGCGGTCTGCCCCGCGTTACGGAACTCTTCGAGGCCCGCAACCCTTCAAATCCTGCCATCCTGTCGGAAATCAACGGCGAAATCTTCATGGGCAAGGTCAAGCGCGGCAAGCGTGAGATCATCGTGAAGAACCGTTCCGGTGCAGAAAAACGCTACGAAGTTCCCATGACCAAGCAGATCCTTGTTCAGGAGAACGACTACGTGAAGGCCGGAACACGCCTCTCCGACGGCGGCACTTCCCCTACCGACATCCTCAACATCCTCGGCCCGGTGAAGGCTCAGGAGTATATCGTTAACGAGATTCAGGCCGTGTACCGTTTACAGGGCGTGAAGATCAACGACAAGCACTTCGAGATCATCGTGCGCCAGATGATGCGCAAAGTCCAGATCCTGGATCCCGGCGACACCGAATTCCTCCCCGAGGAACTGGTGGACAAGTGGGAATTCATGGACCGCAACGACGCCATCTACGGCAAGTACTATGTTGAAGACGCCGGCGACAGTGCCAAGTTCGAGCAGGGACAGGTAATCGGCGTGCGCGACCTCCGCAGCGAGAACTCCTCGCTGGAGCGTCAGGGCCTGAAGATGATCGTGGCCCGTCCCGCCAAGCCTGCAACAGCATCGCAGGTGCTGCAGGGTATCACCCGCGCAGCCCTCAAGACCGGTTCATTCATTTCTGCAGCATCCTTCCAGGAAACCACCAAGGTGCTCTCCGAGGCCGCTATCCGCGCCCGCGTAGACCATCTCGAAGGCCTGAAGGAGAACGTTATCTGCGGCCATCTCATTCCCGCAGGTACCGGCCTCAGCGAGTACGGCTCTATCGAAGTCGCCTCCAAGGCCGACTACGCAGCCGAGATGAACGACCTCTAGGCGGTGTACTAAAACTTTTTCGCGGGTGAGACCGGCTTCGGTCCCACCCGCGATTTTTTTGCCGGTGCCCGTTCCTCAAAGACTCGGCGTCAATAATGAGCCAAAAATGACGCCGAACCGGTGATTTTGCCGACTCGGCGTCAAAATACGCCCTGAAATGACGCCGGGATTAAGTCATTGCAGTTTTTTGGCTTTGTCGATGAGCCCTGCGAGTCGGGTACGGTAGCCCCAGGGATCGGAGACTTTGGCGCCATTTACAAGGTCGTAGGCCATGGAGAGGGTTGCCTGGCCTTTGTATTCGGAGCCTCGCAGGCACAGGCCGTAGGCGGCGATGCCGGCTGCGAGGTTGAAGTTTTGGGAAACGGAAGCGGCAGAAGGGGCGATGACGTCAAGGGTGAGCGGGCGGCTGTCAGAGCCGAGGGCGAGTTTATAGCGCACATCGAATCTGGCCACTGAAGCATCTGCAGCGTATCCTTCTGCCGGAATAATCTCATACAGGGCAGTGATTGTCTGGCCTGCGCCTATCTCACCCGCGTCTTTCTTGTCGTTCTCGAAATCCTCGTTGTTCATCACGCGGTTCTCGTAGCCGATGAGCCTGTAACTGTCAACCGCCACTGGATTGAAGGTAATCTGGCACTTGGTGTCGTTGGCCACAGAGTAGAAGTGGCTGCGCTCGTTCACGAATACCTTCATCATCTCTTCTTCACTGTCCACGTATGTGTAAGTGCCGTTGCCATGGTTGGAGAGGCTCTCCATCCTGGAATCCTGGAAGTTGCCGGTGCCGAATCCCATAATGCTCAGATAAATGCCCTTGTCCAGGTAGCTTTCCACCATTTCCACAAGAGCATCTGTGCCGGATACTCCAACGTTGAAGTCTCCGTCAGTGCACATGATGATGCGGTTGTTGCCTCCTGTCAAATAGTGCTCCACAGCTTCGTCATAGGCCATTTTCATTGCAGGTCCGCCTGCCGTTCCTCCACTTGCATCAAGCTTTTTGATGGCCTTTTTTATAGTTGCCGCATCCTTTACAAGCGTTGACTCAAGCACCTTTGCCACGCTTCCGGAATAAGTGATTATCGCAACCCGGTCGGTGGGCTTCATATAGTCCAGCATATTGCACAGTCCGGTTTTCACCAAATCCAGCCTGTCTGGACCGCACATCGAGCCGGAGACATCGATAAGGAATATATAATTGGCATCGGGAATCTGGTCATCGGCCAGGGATTTACCCTTGAGGCCAAGACGCAGGAGCTTATGCTCCGTATTCCATGGGCAAACGCCTATTTCGGCATTGATGGCCACCGTTTCGTCGCCGGAGGGATCGGCATAGTCGAAGGTGAAGTAATTCAGGAATTCCTCAATTCGCACGGAATTGGCATCAGGGAGCCATCCACTATTGATGCATCGGCGCATATAGGCGTACGCGGCGCCATCGGCATCCACTGAGAAGGTGGATGTGGGCTCTTCGGCAGCCTTGACAAACTTATTCTCCTTGATCTCATCGAAATTGTTGCCCGAAGGATTCTGGACATCCTGGTCGTACATCGGTGAAGCATTCTCATATGCATACCACCCGCCGCCGCAATCAGCTTTAGAGCAGGAAATAACTGTAATGGCCGCTACGGCCGCAAGAATAATCGATATCTTTTTCATAGTTTGATTGGTTTTTCTAACTCTATAATCGCCATTTTTCCATATCTTGCAACGAAAAGGCAAAAAAATGCATATTATTAATGCAAGATTGTGAGTTTCCCGGATTTAAGGGTTGAAACCTGAACAGAATGAGCAGACGTTACCATATATTATTAGCAGTGCTGATTCTTCTTTTGCCTTCATGTGCAAAAGAAAACAGCGGCGGATGGGGTGATCACTATCTTGAGGGTGAAACGGCCGATTTCCTGGCCATACTTACCATCAAGAAAACTCCAACCGATACGGTGTATTTCCAGCTGGACGACTCAACCACAATCTATGCTGCAAATTATCAATATGATTATACGCGCATGGAAAAGGTCTTTTGTGACATCAGCGTCACAAACAGGCCGGAGGGACGATTCAAGTACAAAGGATATATCAACTGGCTGGAGCCCATCGAGGAGGGGCAGGTAACGGCCGATGCATCGGCAAGCGGCAATCTGGGACTTGATATCCTTGACGACTGGATGACGAGCGTGGAGGACGGGTATCTAACCATACATTATAATACATGGTGGGGCTCAAAACCCGTTCAGCATAAGATGTACGTGATTACCGGGACAAATCCGGCCGATCCTTATGAACTGGTTCTGAGGCAGGACGCCTGCGGCGACAAGAAGGACGAGAAAGGCGACGCGCTTATTTGTTTCGACATTAATTCGCTTCCGGAAACGGGAGACAACTATACAGAGCTTAAGCTAAAATGGACTAGCAGTGGAGGTACGGCTGCTGAAAAGACATTCAAGTTCAAGACAAGAAAATGAGCTGACCGAACTTGATCTTTTGAAGCTGGCCCGCAGCGGGAACCCTTCCGGAACGCGAAAACTGTACGAACGCTACGTGGGGTATCTTACTGCGGTATGCTCACGCTATGTCGTTGACAAAGACCAGGTTAAGGATATCATGCAGGAGGCGTTCATCAAGATTTTCAATGGTCTGGACAACTTCGAGTACCGCGGTGAAGGAAGCCTTAAGGCATGGGCAAGCAGAATCGTGGTGAACGATTCGTTGAAGGCGCTCAAGGCTTCGTCAAGACTGGTATTTACGGACCAGTTCCCCGACGAGCCAGAGGAAGACCTGCCTTCGCTGCCGAATATATCGGCATCGACCATCCAGGATATGATAAAAGGGCTTCCGGATGGCTACAGGGCCGTTTTCAACCTATACGTTTTTGAGAAGAAATCGCATAAGGAGATTGCTTCGATGCTTGGAATCAAGGAAGATTCTTCAGCATCGCAGTATTTCCGCGCAAGAAATACACTGGCTAAAAGTATTAAGGCTTATTTAAAGGAACATGAGTAAGAATTGGACAGACAGGCTTCCGGAGGTGATGGAAGGGTTCACGGAAGCCGAACCGGAAGGGCTGTGGGACGCAGTCCAGGCCGGGATGCCCGCCCCTAAGCGCCGCGTGGCCGCCATATGGTGGATCACTGGGGCAGCCGCACTGCTTGCAGCCGCGGCAATCGCCGCAATCGTGCTGTTCAGGCCGTCGGAGAAAGCCCCGGATGCGCCCATGAGCGCACCTGTAATCATTGCCGATTCCAGTGACGACGAGCTCATCGTTTCCGCCCCGGAAGAGCTTGTGCCCCAGACTGTTCCTTCAAGCCCGCGTACCGTCCCTACGCAGGCAGAACCTATTGTGGAGGAAACTCCCGAGCAGGTTGTTGAAGTCAGTACCGAACCTGTTATTGAAGAAATATCGGTAATAGAAGAGACACCGGTAATAGAGGACTCCCCAGAGCAGGTTCCAGATGAAACACCCGGGTCAAATGTCGATGTAACTCCAGAGCCGGCCGTAGAAGATAAAGTCGAAGACGTTGTGCCGGTACAGGAAGAAATCATCAAGCCGGTGAACAAACCTGTAGTGCGGCCTCTACCGAAGCTCAGGCCGCGTGTGCAGGTTCTGCTGGCATATACCAGCCCCGGGCAAAGCGCCTCGATAAGCACAACGGGAATTGGACTGCCAACAAATCCCGGGTACAGCATGGCGACAAAGGCAACCGGATCATATTCTGATTTGTCGATGCTTAGCCGCAACAAGACCAGTACTACCGATGCCTCTCACCGGCAGTCTGCCAGGCTGGCAGTAGGACTCCAAGTGAATCTGGATGAGCGATGGGGAATCCAGACAGGATTGGTGTCATCGACACTGGAATCAGAGTTCGAGAGCACGGCGGGAAGCCTTAAATCCACCACATTCAGGAAGATGCAATACTTGGGAATCCCGATCTACGGCTGCTACAACGTGTTCGAAGAGGGAAAACTGGGTATGTCTGTGAATGCCGGGCCGATGTATGAATTCTCCACACAAACCAGCTCCTTTACAAGAACGTATGCTGGGACCCGTCAGACAGGCGGAGAAGAAGACAATACCCTGTGCGACGACAGCAAATGGTCGATGAACGCCGGCGCCGCTTTCCAGTACCGAATACGAAAGCACGGAGCCCTGTACGTCCAGCCCGGCGTATCTTACTACTTCAAGGATAAATCTACGCTGGAAACCGTATACACCGAGCATCCGGCCCGGTTCAACCTCACCTTCGGCTACAAGTACGAGTTTTGAGCGGGGGGGCTGCGTCATTTTGGGGCCTAAAATGATTTCAAAGAAAAATTTGTATCTTGTGACCGATTAAGTATGCCTATGAAAAAGACAGTTTCCATTATTTTTTTGTGCCTGGCGGCATTATGGTCGATGTCGGCACAAAGCAAGTTTTCTTATTCGCTTGAATTGAAGGCCGGCGCAGGTTTGGGGCATGGGCCGATTGCGCTGTTTACGCCTGAGTTCGTAGCTCAGTATGATCTGGGTGGCGGATTTATTGCAGGTGCCGGTGCTGGAGCCAGGCTGGCCATGCCTTGCCTGAGTTATAATGTAACGAATGGTAAATATACAGGACGGTCTTTCGTGGAAGAAATCGACATTCCTCTATTCCTGCGGGTTGGTTACGGTTTAGAGAAGTTCTATGTGAATCTCGATTCCGGATTTGCAATAGGTATTGGTTCCGTTGCGCTCTTTGCTAAAGGAGGCGGGCCGATGGAAGCCAGATACGACGGCTTGTTCTTCGAACCTCATGTCGGCTGGCGAATCAACGAACGGAGAACTCTTGCTCTTGGCTTTCTGTTTCAGCAAAGCACAGTGGCCGACAGGAACGTAACATATAATGATTCGTCGATGAAAGAAGAATACCGCACGCGAAACATGATCACCCCTGCCATAACCCTACGTTATGGCATCATGTTCTAATACTCCACCTTGTTCAGGAACAGGGCGTGGGCGGGGACGGATTCGCCGGCGTCGGAGCTGGTGCCGGATTCAATAAGGCCGATGATACTTTCCGGGGAGCGGCGGCCGCGTCCCACTTCGATGAGGGTACCAACAGTGGCGCGCACCATTGGTGCAATATTTTGTAGGTCTTGGTAATATATATATATTTGTATCGAATTGACATAAGTCTTTGAGGTTGATAATAAATACTGTATGTTATATGAATAGGTCCCTCTTTATCTTTATTATGTCCTTGTTGTTTGTTTGCTGCGAGCGGTTGAATTATGAGACGAGTTTTAACCTCTCGCCATCCAATAAGTCGAATTCCGAATCATTTGTATCTTTGGATCTTGTTGAGAGTCATATCTCTAACCTTTCGCTGAGGACCAAGGTTAATGGCGCTTCGGACTACTCAATTCATCCTATAATCGGGGATGTATCCGATACATTATTTTATATTATCAATTATGGACAGAGACAAGGATGGCAGATATTATCAGCCGATGCGAGGGTGCCTGCAATATTGGCAGAAGGGAAAAGCGGTATGTTCTCATTGGAAGAGGGAAGTCCGGCAATGCGAGTATGGCTTGATTGCTTGAAAAGAGATATGTATTTGGTCCGTAATTCCCGAGATGAGGATTTAAAATTCAGCCCCGAAGAAATATCCCATAACAAAGCTTTCTGGTTTGGTGATTCCCCGAGGCAGCAATTTCCTCCAGAAGAGGAGCCTGAAGGAAGTTGGGTTGTGAGTACCCAATCTGAGATAATAACAGTTAAAGAGGTTGATCACATGGTGCCGAAATGGGATCAAGTTGGACCATATAATAGGTGCTGTCCATTAAAAACCAATTCTGATTATCAAAGAGCTCCCACCGGTTGTGTGGCGGTTGCCGGGTCTCAGCTATTGTGGTTTTTGCACGATACTTTGGGGGTTCCTTCTGCAATTCCTTATGATTGTGTTATTTCAGGGAATTGTCAGTATTTCAGTAGGGCTTTTTCCCCTCCTTCGACTGATGCCTGGGACTACATTTCTTTTGAATATAATTCATCGAGTGCGTATCAGGAGTCGGTATTACTGAGTTATGTCGGCTATCTTGCCGATATGCATTATCGTAATGGTTATTCTTGGGCTTTGCCTGCGAATTTGAGAACGGGAGTGTTTAATCATTATGGAATCAATTGCTCTCATGGTGGTTATAACGAAAATATTGTTAAAACATCTCTTGAGGGCGGAATGCCTGTAATCGTGACAGCAACTAGTTTACTGATACCGGCAGATTTCGATATCCATAGTTTCGTAATAGACGGCTACAAGAAGACTTATATTAAATATACTCATCATCACTTCTGGCAGCCATATGACCCTGATATAATACCCGATCCTGATTTATTCCCGGATTATTATACTTATTCATATACGAGTCCGGAAATCACCGCGATAAAGATAAACTGGGGATGGTGGACGCAATGGCATCCTAATTACTTATGGGATGATGATTGGTATTCATTAACTGGTGACTGGGCAACAACTGAACTAGACAGTACAATTACTTCCTATAATTATAATCGACAAATGATCTACAACTTCTCCATCGAACAATAGTTAGCATATTATGAAGCCATTCGATAATGTATTATCAATAACCACTCTTTCCTTGCTTGTTTTTATTGGCTGTTCTAAGACACCTAAAACAATGCCTGTCGGATTACTTCCCGGCGAATGTCTGACCAGTACAGAACTGATAATGAGCGATTATATGAGAGAGGGTTTTGATTTCTATTTGCAGTTGTCTCAAGCGACTTCCTTTTTTAGTGATAACCCATTGGGTGTAGTGTGTATTGTGCCTCCTAATGATGTGTGGAAGCAGTTTGGCGATAATACGGAAAACGTAAAGCAAGCTTATTTTAACGCTTGTAAACGCATAATAGATAATCATTATAAGGGTTGGAGTAGATGTGATAAAGAAATTTACACGACAGTATACACAGTTGGCGATTTTTTTATAACGTCAAATAAAACATTTTGTGGTTTGTCGGCAGGCGAGAATCTCCGTGGATTGTTCAAGTTTTATTCTTACAATTATAATCGACTTGAAGGGCCTGAGTTATCAATCAAAGATAATAGCGTATCGCTTTTCGCTCCGGAGTCATGTATGCCATATGCCTTTGGAATTACTTTGGCAAACAAAGAATCAGTTATAGAAGTTGAAGAAGGAACAGAACTGTATATTTCTATTCCAGTAAGGGTGGGCTTGTACTTGAATTGGCTCAATGACAAGTTGGCTGAACCTGATTCTCAGATGGAGTATCGTGACGAAGTTCTAACCTGCACTATCCGGATTGACAACCTTCCTGCCGATAATTGGTTGAACAAGTATTAGTAGAATGACAATGAAATAAAAGCCGTTATGGGTTAGTAGTCAACGCGGGAGAGGAACAGGGCGTGGGCGGGGACGGATTCGCCGGCGTCGGAGCGGGTGCCGGAGGCAAGGAGGTCGATGACGCTGTCCGGGGAGCGGCGGCCGCGGCCCACTTCGATGAGGGTGCCTACGGTGGCGCGCACCATGTTGCGGAGGAAGCGGTTGGCAGCGATGCGGAAGTACCAGTATTCATTACCCAGATATCCCATTACGGAAACATGCGAAGGAGTGTACGGGGCCCAGAAGGCTTCGTACACTGTGCATATGGAGGTTTTGTTGTCGCCTCCGGTCTTTTCGAAGGCGGAAAAGTCGTGCGTTCCAAGCAGATGCTGAGCCGCCTGGTTCATCGCATCAAAATCCAGCGCGGGATATCCGCATCGCCATGAGTAATTATCCACGAAAGGGTCTTTGATACGATGCAAAAAATAAGTGTACTCACGTCGGGTGGCATCGAATCGGGCGTGGAAATCATCGGCGGCCTCAGCAACGGAATGGACCACGATCTGGCGGGGCAGAATGGAGTTCAGCTTATAGCAGAAATCCGCCTCTTCGTAGGGTAATTCGCCATCGACATCGAAGTGGGCCACATAGCCCACAGCGTGCACCCCGGTATCCGTCCGTCCTGCCCCGGTAATTGAAATATCACCGCCAAGGAGCCGTGACAACGCGGCTTCCACACACTCCTGAACGGAGGGATGCCCTGGCTGTACCTGGTAACCGTAGAAGGGAGCCCCGTCGTATGAAATGACAATACGGTAACGCATAATGTACAAATTTACGAAAAGATAGTCGAATATCTCATTATTTTTTTTACATAATTTATTTTGCATAATTCATTCTTTTCGCTAACTTGCGAAAAAAAGGAATATGGCAAAAACAATCAATAAGGTCGCGAATCCGTTTTTTACCACCATAATGATACCGGACGAGTACTTCTGCGACAGGGACGCGGAGACGGCCAAAATGCTGGGTTATCTTCAAAACGGAAACAATATCGTTCTTAAGGCACAGCGGAGGATAGGTAAATCCAGCCTCATACTCCATCTTTTCCAGTAGAAGGGAATTGCCGATAAATATAATACGCTCAGGGTGGATCTTTACAAGACCTGCAACGAGCAGGATTTTGTACGCGAATTCGGAAAGGCGTTTCTTAAGGCACCTTTCGCCAAAGGAGAAAAGAACAAAAAGAAACTGCTTGACGCTATTCCTGAGATTAAGATATATGCCAACCTCAACTTCGGTTTTTTCAAGACGGGTATAGAAGCGTCCGTTCATAACGAATTTGACAGTACAATTGAAAAGATGTTTCATTTTCTGGAAGGTACCGATAAACCGAATATAGTGGTTTTCGATGAGTTCCAGACAGTGGAGGATTATCCCGAGAAGATGCCGGCAATCCTCCGCACTCATATTCAGAAAATGAATAATACCAAATTCATTTTTTCCGGAAGTGAGCGCCATATGCTGGACTCCATGTTCAATGAACAGAACAAGCCTTTCTATAAAAGCGCGCTTCCGATGGAACTGGAAATCATACCTCTTCCTGTTTACCGGGAATTCTGTCAGCGCCTGTTCGACACACGTTGCAAAACGCTGACCGACGCTGCCGTGGAGTTTATTTATTATCTTTTCTCGGCCAACACATTTGAGATGCAGCAGGCAATGAATCTCGCTTTCGCCCTGACGGCGGAAGGGCAGGCGGCCGATGTGAAGATGATGGAGTGGGCGATAGATGCCATACTCACGGAAAATGATTCTTTCTATCGCGAACTGCTTGCCAGAAGCACCAGCGAAAAGGAAAGGAATCTTCTGCAGTGTCTTGCCGTGGAAGGGCTCGCATCCGGTCTGACATCCCAGGAGAAAATATGGAAATACAATCTGGGGGGCGCATCTTCCGTGCAGGCCTCGTTAAAAAAACTCACGGATTCAAAACGCAATGCTGTAATAGTGGAAATAGGAAGGAATCATTATCGTCTTCAGGACAAGTTCTTTGATCTCTGGCTTGCCAGTCAGATAGGAATCCTGGATAGAAAGTACGCGGCGGCCGAAGACATCTTCCACCGTGAAAGGGCGGCGATGAAAGAATTGCCCAAAATGGCATCTATTTTGTAGCAAAAAACTGTCTGCCCAAAGGGCAGAAAACATGACAAATTGTACTAAAATTATATGGAAAGCGTAAACATCAAAGAACTTAACGAGCGTATCCAGAAAGAAAGCGCCTTCACGGATCTCCTGAGCCTGGAAATGGGCAAGGTAATCGTTGGCCAGAAGCACCTCACGGACAATCTCCTCATCGGCCTGCTCAGTGGCGGCCATATCCTGCTGGAGGGAGTTCCGGGCCTTGCCAAAACCCTGGCTATCAACACTCTGGCGCAGGCGGTGGATGCCAAGTTCAGCCGTATCCAGTTCACCCCGGACCTTCTCCCTGCCGATGTGGTTGGAACCCTCATCTACTCGCAGAAGAAAGAAGCCTTCGAGGTTCACAAAGGCCCCGTGTTCGCCAACTTCATCCTGGCCGATGAAATCAACCGCTCCCCGGCAAAAGTGCAGAGCGCACTGCTGGAAGCCATGCAGGAGCATCAGGTTACCATAGGCGATGAAACATATAAGCTCCCGGAGCCTTTCCTCGTGATGGCAACCCAGAACCCCATCGAACAGGAAGGCACATATCCGCTTCCGGAAGCCCAGGTGGACCGTTTCATGCTCAAGGTGGTTGTTTCCTATCCCAAGAAGGAAGAGGAGCGCCTCATCATCCGCATGAACAACGAGCAGGAATTCCCCAAGGCAAACCCCGTGGTAACCCCGCAGGAAATCATCAAGGCCCGTGAGGTTGTGAAACAGGTGTACATGGACGAAAAGATCGAGCGTTACATCGTGGATCTGGTTTACGCCACCCGTACCCCGGAAGACTACCAGCTCAAGGAAATCAAGGACTTCATCTCCTACGGCGCATCACCCCGTGCCAGCATATCGCTTTCACTGGCTTCAAAGGCCTATGCCTTCATCAAGAGGCGCGGCTACGTGATCCCTGAGGATGTACGCGCTGTTGCGCCGGAGGTCCTGCGTCACCGTATCGGCCTCACCTACGAGGCAGAGGCGGAGAATGTTACCGCCGACCAGATCGTGGAGAAAATCATCAACGCAGTTATCGTCCCGTAATGACAAGCGAAGACCTCCTGAAGAAAGTCCGCAAGATCGAGATCAGGACCAAAGCCCTGAGCCATCAGATCTTTGCCGGAGAATACCATTCCGCGTTCAAGGGGCGCGGCATGGCGTTCAGCGAGGTGCGTGAATACCGCTACGGCGACGATGTGCGCTCCATGGACTGGAACGTGACGGCCCGCATGAGCGCCCCGTACGTGAAGGTATTCGAGGAAGAGCGCGAACTCACCGTAGTTTTACTTGTCGATATCTCCCGCTCCGGCCTGTTCGGCACCGCGGGCAAAACCAAGCGCGAGCAGATCGCGGAAATCGCCGCCACGCTGTCATTCTCGGCAATCCTGAACAACGACAAAGTGGGCTGCATCCTCTTCACCGACAGGGTGGAGAAGTTCATCCCCCCGGCAAAGGGCCGCACCCATCTGCTGCACATAATCCGAGAAATCCTGGAATACAAACCTCAAGGCACCGCAACCGATATCGGGGGAGCCCTGAGATTCCTCACTGGCGCCATCAAGCGCCGCTGCACGGCTTTCCTGCTGTCGGATATGCTTGACGTTGCCCGGGACGGCAGCCCCCGCTATGAGGATGCCCTGAAGATAGCGGCCAACCGCCACACCATCTCCGTGATAAGGGTGGAAGACCCGCGCGAGCGAAGCATTCCGGATGTGGGCATCGTCCCCGTGAAAGACGCGGAAACAGGCAAAGTGCTGTGGGTGAATACTTCCCGCCGCAGCGTGAGGGCGGATTATGGCCGGTGGTTCCAGAACGCAAAGGCCGACGGAAGCCGTCTCCTGAACCGCTACAAGGTGGATTTTGTGGACATCGGCACAGATGAAGATTATGTAAAAGGACTCAAATCCCTGTTCCAAAGCCGATGAAACTGCTTACCCTCATATTAGTGGCCCTGCTGCAGGGAATGCCCTTCCTGAACCAGCTTCAGAAGAGGGATTCCATCCTCATTGCCGACCAGCTGGAATACGGCGTCACCATCGACCAGGCCAGCGATACGGTTATGATAGGATGGCCGCAGATTCCATCGCCGGAACTGATGACCGACATCTACACCATCGGCGGTTGGAAAATCGACACCCTGAATATGCAGAAAGGGCAGATCAGGAACTATTCGCTCAAGGGCAGTTTCGTGATCCAGCCTTTTGCCGATGGCGTATTCGAGCTTCCGCCGATATCGGTTCTGCGTCTTCACCGGGATGGCAGCGTTGATACGCTTACATTCAGGTCCATGCCGATGGAGGTGACAACGATCCAGATTGACACAACCACGTTCGTCCCGCACGACATCAGGCCCCAGATTACATATCCTGTAACCTTTGCGGAGGTGTTCCCCTGGGTGATAGGTTTCATCGGGGCAGTCCTGCTCGTTGCCATTGTGGTGTGCCTTATCCTGATTGGCGGCGGGCGCAGGGTAATCGGTCCCGTGTATAAGGAGCCTGCGCATATCACGGCCCTTCGCAAGATGGACAAGTTCCGCAGCAACAAGTACTGGGTCCCGGAGAAGCAGAAACAGTTCTACAGCGGCATCACGGACGCGTTGCGTGAGTATATCGCCGCCCGTTATGGCGTTGGCGCCCTGGAAATGACCAGCGCTGAGATATTCGACGGCCTGAAGGGCTCGGACATCCCTCCCGGCCTGTACGGGGAGCTGAAGGAACTGTTCGAGAGGGCCGATTTCGTGAAGTTCGCGAAGTATGTGGCAACAGACGAAGAGAACGCCACGGTACTCCCTCTGGGAGTGCGGTTTGTGACGGAGACATATATACCGGAAGAAGAAGAGATTTCTCCACGCGGCCCGGAGGACCTTGGTCGAAATGACAAATAGACATGTTTTTTGAGTATCCTGCATTGCTGAGCCTGCTGGCGGTTCCCGCCCTTTTGGCCGTCCTGTATGTGTACAGGGAGGTTAAGGGGAAGCGTGCGCACTTGAGAATGTCAAGTGCCGATGCTTTCCGCAGGGATACTCTGCTGGAGGTGCTCCGCCACATCCCCTTCCTGCTCAGGACAGTGGCCCTGGTGATGATAGTGCTGGCGATAGCGCGGCCGCGGTCATCGACAAACCTGGTGAATTCCAATACGGAAGGTATCGACATCGTTCTGGCGATGGACGTTTCCACCAGTATGCTGGCGCGGGACTTCAAGCCGGACCGCCTGAGCGCGGCAAAGGACATAGCCATCCAGTTTATCGCGGAAAGGCCTTCGGACCGTATGGGAATAGTGGTATTTGCGGGCGAGAGCTATACCCAGTGCCCCATTACCACGGACAGGGCCACGCTCATCAACCTGATGAAGGACGTGCAGACCGGCCTTATCGAGGACGGAACCGCAATCGGCAACGGACTTGCCACGGCGGTTGCGCGGATGAAGGATTCCGATGCAAAGAGCCGGGTGATAATCCTGCTCACGGACGGCGTGAACAACCGCGGCGAAATAGAGCCCAGGATGGCGGCTGAGATGGCTTCCACCTATGGTATAAAAGTATACACGATAGGTGTGGGCGCCAACGGCGAGGCCCCTTATCCGGTACAGACACCCTGGGGTGTGGAACTGCGCAACATGCAGGTTGAAATCGATGAAGACCTGCTCAAGGACATAGCTAAGGAAACGGGCGGAAAATATTTCCGCGCCACCGACAATACCAAGCTGGCGGAGATTTACGGGGAAATAAACAGGATGGAGAAAACCCTCACCACAACCGACAGCATCGCGGTGTATGAGGAACTGTATATGCGGTTTGCCATCGTCGCCCTGCTTTGCCTGCTTGGAGAACTGCTGATAAAACTGTTTGAACGCCGGCTGCCATGATTATATTCGCTCAGTACAAATGGCTGTACCTGCTTATTCTGGTACCGCTGATCCTGATTCTTTACGGGGTGGGCGAGGCCATGCGCAGCCGCCGAGTAAAGGCGTTCGGCGATCCCGCACTTGTGGAGGCCCTGATGCCTTCACGTTCAAAGGTGAAGGGCTGGGTAAGGTGCATTCTGTTTGCGCTGGCGTTCATGTTCTTCGTCATCGGCCTTGCAAGGCCTCAGATAGGAGCCCGTCTGGCGGAGAAGAAAAAGCACGGCGCGGAGATAATGATAGTGCTGGACGTTTCCAATTCCATGCTGGCGGAGGACTACAGCCCCAACCGCCTGGAGAGGGCAAAACTGTCCATTTCCAGGCTCACGGACAAGCTCCGCGACGACCGCATCGGCCTGGTGCTCTTTGCCGGAACTTCCTTTGTTCAGCTGCCGGTCACCAGCGATTATACATCGGCCAAAATGTTCCTGCCGGGAATCACCACGGAATCGGTGCCGGTACAGGGAACGGCTATGGGCGATGCCATTCTCACGGCGGCCAAGTGCTTCAGCGAACAGAGTGAGAAGAGCCGGGTGATAATCGTGATTTCCGATGGCGAAAACCATGAGGACGATCCTGTGCATGCGGCAAAACTGGCCACGGAAGTGGGCGCAAAGGTGTATACGATAGGCGTGGGCTCTCCGGAAGGCCAGCCCATCCCGGTGAATGGGGAGTTGCTCAAGGACAAAGACGACAACATAGTGGTAACGCGCCTGGACGAGGAAACCCTCCGCAAAGTGGCCCGCGAGGGCGGCGGAGCCTACATCCATGCAGGAAACGATGAATTCGGCCTGAATCCAATCATTGCCGATATTCGCAGGATGGAGGATGAAGAGTTCGGAAGCGTGGTGTTCGAGCAGTACAACGAACAGTATATGTATTTCTTCTGGGCGGCCCTGGTGCTGCTCGTGGTGGAAATGCTCATTGGCGAGCGCAAGGGAAAACGCCGCCTCTTTGACGACAAATGAAGAAACTGATACTCATATTGCTTGGCCTGGCCATGTGCCTGGCAGCGTCGGCCCAGCCGGACAAGGCCGATGTGCGCCGCGGCAACCGGGAATTCCGCCGCGGGCATTATCCGCAGGCCGATATTTTCTACCGCCGCGCCCTTCTTGCCGACAGTACGTCCTTCGCCGCCAGGTATAATCTGGCGGGGGCCCTATATCGGCAGAACAATATAGAAGAGGCGGGAAGGCAGCTGGAAACCCTCCGCCCGGCGGTCGCCGACAGCCGCTATGCCGCGCGGTACTGGTTCAACACCGGCGATGTTGCGCTCGCTGCGAAAGATTACAAGAAGGCAGTAGACGCGTTCCGGGAAACGCTTATTCTGGAGCCGGACAATATGGAGGCAAAAGAAAACTATGTCTATGCCCGCATGATGCTGAAGAACCAGGAGCAGAATCAGGACCAGAATCAAGACCAGAAAGATCAGAACCAGGAGCAGAACCAAGACCAGAATCAGGACCAGCAGGATCAGAATCAAGATCAGGATCAGCAGGATCAGGACGGCGACGGCCAGGACCGGCCCCAGCCGCGCCAGAGCGACATGACGCCGCAGCAGATGCAGCAGATGCTCAAGGCAATCCAGGCCAAGGAGCAGGAAACCCAGGACAAGGTAAACAGGGAGAAGGCAGAAGCCCTGGGAGCACGCCAAAGAGACAAGAACTGGTAGAATGAAGAGGACAGTCATATCGATTCTTTTGGCCGCCGCCGCGGCCATATCGGCACTTGCACAGACACGTATCGATGTGCAGGCCCCCAATATGGTGGAAGTGGGCAAGGCCTTCAACGTGGTGTTCATAGTTGAGGGCGAGCATTCCCCGTCGGACTTCCACTGGAGCGCCCCGGAGGGCATCGACGTGCAGTGGGGCCCCCAGAAAGGCACTTCCACCAACGTGTCCATCATAAATGGGCACACCACCAAATCGGCAAAGACCACCATGACCTATGTTCTGGTGGCAAGCCGTACAGGTACCTTCCAGATGGGAAAGGCCACGGCCAAGGTAGGCGGAAACTCCATCAGTTCCAAGAACTTCATGGTCGAGGTGGTTGCAACAGTCGCCGGCGGCGGTTCCGGCTCCCAGTCCCAGCAGGGCGGCCAGCAGACCCAGTCCAGCCCGGCCAGAGAGGTATTCATCACATTGAGCCTCAGCAAGAAAAGCGTTGTGGTGGGAGAGCCTGTTACGGCAACGCTCAAGCTTTACAGGACCGTGGACATCGCCGGTTTCGAGGATGTCTCATTCCCTTCATTCAACGGTTTCTGGAGCCAGGAAGTGGTGGCCCCCACAAGCGTCGACTTCCATCAGGAACAGGTGAGCGGACATGTCTACGACGCGGCTCTCCTGCGCCAGTGGGTGCTCATCCCCCAGAAGTCGGGGGATTTAAGTGTGGATCCCGCGGAACTCGTGTGCCTGGTCAGCCAGGTCACGCGCCGCGCACCCACGGGCACAATCTTCGACCAGTTCAACGACACCCAGTACGTTACGGTTCGCAGGAGGCTGTCGACATCGGCCCAGAGCATTCACGTGTCGGCCCTGCCTGCCGGCGCTCCGGCATCGTTCGGAGGCGGTGTGGGCAAGTATTCCATCCGCGCTTCCGTTTCCAAGGATTCCCTCAGGACACACGATGCGGCATCTATATTGGTGACCATCACCGGAAAGGGCAACGTTTCTCTGCTGGACGCTCCTGCAATCACGCTTCCGCCGGATTTCGAGGCCTATGACGTGAAGAGCAGCTCGGACACGGACCGCAGCGGAACAAACGGCTCCCGCACGTTTGAATATCCCTTCATCCCGCGCAGCAGCGGCCATTTCGTGCTGCCTCCGCTGGAATACAGTTTCTTTGACCCGGACGCCCGCAGATACGTTACGGTAAGCACTGATTCGCTAAGGATTGACGTGGCCCGTTCTCAGGGTGCCGTACAGCAGGCGGAAAGCGGCGGAACGCTCACTGTAGACCGCCAGGGCGTGAAAAACCTGGGCGAGGACATCCGCTTCATCCGCCCCAGGACAAGGCTGTCGGAACCCCGTCCGTTCTTCAGCGGTTCGGTTGCATACTGGACCATAGCCGCAATAATCCTGGCCATATCGGCTATGCTCTATTTCATGTTCCGCACCGTTGCCGGAATGAGAGCCGATGTGGAAGGAACACGCAAGCGCAAAGCCACCGGAATGGCCCTGAGGCGCCTCAAAGAAGCCGGCGATTTCCTGAAGAAGGACCTCTATACCGCATTCTACGAGTCCCTGCACCGTTCGCTGCTGGGCTTCGTGAGCGACAAACTGTCCATGGACATGGCCTCCCAGACCAAGGAGAACATAGAATCGGCCCTGAAGGAGAGGGGAGTGAGTGCCGATGTGGCCACGCGCTTCACCGCCCTCCTGGATGCCTGCGAATATGCCCGTTATGCTCCTGACGCCGGTCACGAGGCGATGGACACCCATTACCACGAGGCCCTGGAAACCATCACCATTATCGACTCATCCATGAAAAAGACCGCACCCAGGGCGGCATCGGCCCTTGCCATCATGCTTCTGCTGATTCCGGCCATACAGCTTGGCGCACAGCCGGCAGATTCACTCTGGACAAAGGGCGTGGATGCCTATACGCAGGGCGATTACGAAACGGCATCGGCAAGCTGGAATGCCATCGCGGAAAGCGGAATGGAGTCGGTGGAGCTGTATTACAATCTTGGAAACGCCTGCTTCAAGGACGGAAATCTGGCCAGGGCGATTCTCTGGTGGGAACGCGCCCGCAAACTGGATCCTTCCGACAGGGACGTGCGCCACAATCTGGAATTCGCTCAGGCGCAGACCCAGGACAGGATAGATTCCGTGCCGGAATTCTTCCTGCGCACCTGGCTGCGGAAGGCATCGTACCTGATGCGCTCGAATGTGTGGGCGGTACTCTCGCTTGTTATGCTCGCCCTTGCGCTGGCCATGCTGCTGCTCTTCCTCCTTGGGCACCGCTCGGCTGCCAGGCGCACCGGATTCTTCACGGCAATAGCCGCATTCCTGCTTTTCCTGTGCTTCATCGGCTTTGCTTCGGTTCAGAAGAAAGAGGCAAAAAGGCACGACGGCGCCGTTGTCATGCTGCCGGTGGCTTCAGTCAAGAGCGCACCGTCGGAGGACAGCGCAACAAGCCTGTTCGTCCTGCACGAGGGAACCTGCGTTAAGGTTGTGGATTCTGTTTCCGGATATACCCTTGTGGAGCTTGCCGACGGCCGTCAGGGCTGGATTTCCACCAAGGCGATAGAGATTATCTAGGCCTGCATACCTCCCATAGCACAACGCCCACCGAGACGGAAACGTTGAGGGAGTGTTTTGTGCCCTTCTGCGGTATTTCAAGCGCGAAATCGGCCGCATCCACCACATCCTGGCGGACGCCGTCCACTTCGTTTCCGAAAACCAGGGCGTATTTGCGCCCTTCTTCCCGCCGGAAGTCCTGGAGTTTAACGGAGTGAACTGTCTGCTCCACGGCTATTATCGTGTAGCCATCGGCCTTTAACTTCTGTACCAGCTCAAGCGTATCCCCGGCCTTTTCCCATGGCACGGCGTCCTCCGCTCCCAGCGCCACTTTGCGGATTTCCGGGGAAGGGGGGACCGGGCAGATGCCGCAGAGATATATCTTGTCTACATGGAATGCGTCTGCGGTACGGAAGGCCGATCCGGTGTTGTGGCTGCTGCGTACATTGTCCAGCACAAGCACAACACCGCTTTGCGGTGCCTCCCCGTATTTGTCCGTGGAAATACGTCCCAGCTCTATGTACAGAAGTTTTCTGTCTTTCACGTGGGCAAAGTTAGGCAAATTCAATGATATTTTTTATATTTGTAAGTTGATAAACGCTAAAACAAGTATATGAAACAGGATCTTCAGGTCTTCGACCTAATCAAGAAGGAGTACGAGCGCCAGAGCTCGGGTCTGGAACTCATCGCATCGGAAAACTATGTGTCGCAGCAGGTGCTGGAAGCCATGGGCTCCATCTGCACCAACAAGTATGCGGAGGGCTATCCCGGCAAGCGCTACTATGGCGGCTGTGAAGTGGTGGACCAGATAGAGCAGCTGGCCATCGACCGCCTGTGCAAGCTCTTCGACGCGGAATACGCCAACGTGCAGCCGCACTCCGGAGCCCAGGCAAACATGGCCGTAATAATGGCTGTGCTGCGCCCCGGTGATGTTTTTATGGGTCTGGACCTGTCGATGGGCGGCCATCTCACCCACGGCTCTCCCGTAAACGCATCCGGTATCCTTTACAAGCCCGTGGCCTATGGCCTGGATCCGGAAACCGGCCGCATCGACTATGACGACATGGAGCGCAAGGCCAGGGAGCATAAGCCCAAACTCATCATCGGCGGAGCATCGGCCTATTCCCGCGAATGGGACTACGAGCGCATGCGCAGGATTGCCGATGAGGTTGGCGCCATCCTCTGGATCGACATGGCCCACACCGCCGGCCTCATCGCCGCCGGTCTGCTGAAGAACCCTGTGAAATACGCCCATATCGTCACTTCCACCACCCACAAAACCCTGCGCGGACCGCGTGGCGGCATCATCCTCATGGGCAAGGATTTCGACAACCCCATGGGCCTCACAACCCCCAAGGGCGAGATTAAGAAAATGTCGGCAGTCCTGAATTCCAGCGTTTTCCCCGGCGTACAGGGCGGTCCGCTGGAGCATGTGATTGCAGCAAAGGCCGTTGCCTTCTACGAGGCAATGCAGCCGGAATACAAGGCATACCAGAAGCAGGTGCTCGTGAATGCCGCAACTATGGCAGATGCCTTTGTCAAGAAAGGCTACAAGATTATTTCCGGAGGCACGGACAACCATCTCATGCTCATCGACCTCCGCACCCGCTTCCCCGAACTCACTGGCCGTCTGGCGGAAAAGGAACTCGGCAGGGCGGACATTACCGTGAACAAGAACATGGTCCCCTTCGACAGCCGCAGCGCATTCGCCACCAGCGGTCTGCGCGTAGGCACCCCGGCGATTACCTCCAGGGGCTTCGAAGAGAAGGACATGATAAACATAGTCGATCTGATAGACCAGGTGCTGTCCAGCGCCAGCGACCATAATGTGGCACTCAGCGCCAAGGAACCCACGCAGGAGCAGCTTGAAGAATGCCGCCTGCATGAAGCCGTCCTTGACAAGGTGCGCAGGAAAGTGCACATGATAACCGCAGGCCGCCCGCTGAACCGCTATTAATATTTGAAATATGAAACGGATTGTAATCGCGCTCATCGCGCTGTGGACCGGTATCCAGACCGTATCCGCACAGATTCCCGAACTTAAACCTGTCCGCGACCTGGACGAAGCGCTTGCACCCGTGGAGAAGAAAGGAAAGTGGGGTTACGCAAACGGCAAGGGCAAAGTGGTCATCAAACACGTATTCGACCTGGCGGAGAATTTCAACCCCGTCACGTCCTATGACGGCACCACAATGCAGGTGGCCCGCATCAAAGTGAACGGCAAGTGGGGCTACATCACCCGCGAGAACGTGTATCTCATCCTTCCGGAATACGATACCATCTCCCGTTTCGACAACAGCTCGATGGTGGTGGCGCAGATGGGGCCCTCCAAGATGCTCCTGGGCGTGAGAACGATCATGAGTCCCAGACTGCAGGTGCCCGTTCTCACCGGAAACGTACTCCAGGTGAACCTTAACGACCTGTGGGAAGTGAACTCCAATGGCTATGCATGGGCCTCCCGTGCAGGCAAATGGGGCATGCTGGGAAGCAGGGGCGAATGGGCTATTCCATGTGTGTACGATGCCGTTTCCCCGCTGCCCAACTCCGCGTTCCTCGTGGAGAAGAACGGCCTCAAGGGCGTTATCGACGGCAGTGGCGCAACCGTTCTTGAGCCTGTATTCCAGAGCATCTTCTGGGATGTAATGCTGGGATATGTGGTAACGGTGGATGATTACTATGGCAGGTATAACGACTACGGCATCGAGCTTTATCCCTGTACATTCAAGGACATCCCGGACCCGGAAAACAAAGGATATATCGAAATCGTAAAAGACGGCACCCCATGCATCTGCCTGGCCATGGAAGGCCTTTACACAGTTGCCGATTTCGACGAAAAGCAGCATAACGAGATGTCCCAGGAGGACTACGAGGCCGATACCATCATCCCCCGCTGGATGAAGGCCTACCTCCCGTTCAAAGAGCAGTATGTGACTATGTCCAGCAAGCTCCCCGCCAGGGTTGAGCTTCCCGAGGGCTTCGACGGCTCGGCCGACCAGTGTGCCGATATCCGCTTCAAATGCGGGGCAAGCCTTGCCGATATAGTGCTGCAGGACGAATTCGAAAGCATCGACCCCCAGGTTAGAATCTGGGACGGCGGAGAAAAGGTCTATATCCTTCTCCATGCGGTAGAAGAGTTCTGGGTGCTGTATGAATACAATTCAGTAAACGGAAAGAAGCGCTCGTTCTCCGTAACCGGCAACATGGAATGCGACCCTGAGGCCGGTGTGATTGCGGAAACCGGCGCGTGGGGAGACGATCTCCCCATGGCGGAGTTCACTCCCATGAACTTTACGGAAAGGGCCGATATAGACGTGTTCCCGATTCTTCGCTACCGCTTCCGCAGCTGGGCCGGAGTGCCTTTCGTACTGCTTGGCGCATCCACGCTGGGAATCTTCGAGATGATGCCTGTCGTTGAAGGAGAAACCCTCTACGCGGGCCGTGTCAGTTATGGCCCCAGCGGTCAGTACTGCGAATACAGGGCACATATCCGTGACGCCGCCGAGAATGGCATCGCCATGTATGAACTCATCGCCACGGAGTATGTTTACGGCACGCCCGGCAGCCCCGACGAAATCACGGCCAAAACCCCTGTGGTTGTGGCATGCGGATATATCGGCATAACCCGTCCTTACTTTACCCAGCCCCTCTTCTACGAAGCCAGGGACTTCACTGGCGACAGCGCCCTCGTGAGAATCGGAGACGAATGGTTTGCAAAGACCGCCGCCGATATTCAGGCACTTGACCCGTTTGTACAGCCGGAAGACTGATATATGGCAGATTTTCTGTACAGCCATTACATAATTGACGGACAGCATCAGGCGCTGACTCCGGAAAGGATGCTCGCAGACTGCACCCTGGATCCGCCGCTCCCCCCGGACGGCGATCCCGGCACCGTGGCCGATGAAAGGGTGGATCCGGCTCCCGGAAATTTCGCCTTCTCTGACTCCCGTATCAACAAATACGCAGCCGCGGTGGACGGAATCCGCCGCAGCCTGCCACTTCCTTATGCCGGTGCATATACGGTGGGAAAGATAGGGGAGGCCCTTCTGGACGCAATATGGATGAGCGGCCACTTCCGCCTGGGAGACCTTAATCTCAAGGCCGACTGGAAGTGGAACGGGAAAGCCATGGGCAATATGGCGGCATTTTACAGTTCCGTGGAGGCCGCAAGCGAGTTCCTGGACACGCTGGGAGTGAAAATCTCCCGTTATACCGTGTCGGAAGGCGCACCTTCCGTTTCCTTCAAAGCCACCACCGTGGCAGAGGAAGACGAAGTGGAGGAAGAGGAAAGCCTGTTCCGCGAACTTCCGTACCGCACTGCCAATCCCCGGATTTCCAGGCGCAGGCGCTGCCCGTCGGCCATCCTTCCGGAAGAGAGCGACTGGCTGCTGTACATCCCGTTCGACACCTGCGAATACCGGCTTGGCGGCTCCGTCCTTGCAGAGGCACTGGACGCCCGTCCCGCCACCGCTCCGGAGCTGGGTGACGCGGATTATTTCATCGACTGCTACGAAGTGGTGCGCGAACTCGTGGAAGACGGCGTGGTTAAAGCCGGTGCCACCGTTTTCAGCGGCGGCCTTCTAACCGCTGTGCGCAGCATGGCCTCCGGAGGAATCGGGGCCGATATCTCCATCCAGGAGGTGTGCAAGGCCTATGGCGGAGAAAGCCCGGTGCGTGTCCTCTTCGGGGAAATCCCCGGCGTTGTGGTCCAGGTTGCCGATGCGGATTATGATTACGTAGACGCGGAACTGCTGCTTCAGGACGTGGCCTATTTTCCCCTCGGCCATCCCGCGCATGGGGTGAGGGGAGTGAAACTGTCGGCAAAGACCGACATCCAGGGAATACTGAATTCCCTCCTGAACACTCTGGAGGGAGAAGACTGATATATGAGTAAGATTTTTGTCCTCGACACCAACATCATCCTTCACGACCATCTGGCGGTGAAGCAGTTCCAGGACAACGACATTGTGATTCCAATCGCAGTGATCGAAGAACTGGACAAATTCAAGAAGGGAAACGATTCCCTGTCGTTCAACGCCCGCGCCTTCATGCGGGAAGTGAACGCCCTCACGGAAAAGAACGAATTCGGCCCCCGCGGAGTGCCACTGGGAAAGAAACTGGGTTATATCAGGTTTGAGCCCAGCCATCCCTTCCCCGAGGAGCTCAAAGACCTGTTCAGGGACGATATCCCGGACCACCGCATCCTTGCCACGGCAATCTGGATGAGAGACAACAATCCGGACCGTTTCGTGGCCCTGGTAACCAAGGACATCAACCTGCGCCTCAAGGCCAAGGCGGCCGGAATGGTGGCTCAGGATTACATGCACGACCGTGTGGAGGAAAGCCTCCCCATGGAGAAAGAGGTAATCACAGATGGCATCCCCGTAAAGGCCCTGCAATCCCTTTCCTACGGTCCCGAGTGCGCCATTCCATGGAAAAAGGCCGGAAAGACGGAACCCGCTCCCAACCAGTTGTACAATCTGGATTTCGGCGACAGCTCAATCCCTGCCCGCTACGACGCTGCCAAGGGCAAAATCGTGCTTGTGCGCACCCGTGAGGCCTATGGCATCCGTCCACGCAACGTGGAACAGCGCTTTGCCATGGACGCCTGCCTCAATCCGGACATTCCTCTGGTGTCGCTCACCGGCGGCGCGGGAACCGGAAAAACCCTCATAGCGCTGGCCGCCGCACTGGAGCAGGCTGCCGATTATGACCAGATCATCCTCACCCGTCCTACCGTGGTGCTGGGAGGCCAGGACATCGGCTTCCTCCCCGGCGACCAGAAGAGCAAGATGGGCCCTTACGTCCAGCCTCTCATGGACAACCTGGATGTAATCCGCCACTGCTTCAAACCCGGCTCCAAGCAGGCCCAGAAGATAGAGGCTATGATGAGAGAGGAAAAACTTGTGATTTCGCCCCTGGCATATATCCGCGGCCGTTCTCTCGGAAGGGTGTATTTCATTGTCGATGAAGCCCAGAACCTTACCCCGCACGAGATCAAGACCATCATCACCCGTGCAGGTGAAGGTACCAAGATGGTGTTCACCGGAGACCCTTACCAGATCGACCAGCCCTATCTGGACCAGTGGTCCAACGGACTTGCGCACCTGGGAGAAAAGATGGCCGGGCAGCCTCTTTTCCAGCACGTGGTGCTGCTGAAGGGCGAGCGTTCCGAACTCTCGGAGATAGCTGCAAAACTATTGTAATACCGGGCAAAAAATTGTAAATTTGCACGTTTTTTAAAGCAAAATATTAATAAAACCTATACTTTTACTATGGCAGAAATTAAGAAAAGAGTCTATCGCTTTGGCGCCAAGCACGCCGAAGGCAATGGCAAGATGCGCGAACTGCTGGGTGGCAAGGGTGCCAACCTGGCGGAGATGAATCTCCTTGGAATGCCGGTTCCCGCCGGTTTCACCATCACCACCGAATGCTGCACCGAGTATTACAGGCTCGGCGGCGGTTACACCCCTGAACTCAGGGCGGAAGTTGCAGCCGCTCTTGAGGCAACCGAGAAGATCATGGGCAAGAAATTCGGCGATGCCAAGGATCCCCTCCTCGTATCCTGCCGCTCCGGCGCACGCAGCTCCATGCCCGGCATGATGGACACCATCCTCAATATCGGCCTTTGCTCGGCCACCATCCCCGGCCTCATTGAAAAGACCGGCAACCCCCGTTTCGTATACGACGCATATCGCCGTCTCATCATGATGTATTCCGACGTCGTGATGGAGAAGGCCGAGGGTATCGAACCCGAGGACGGCCAGGGCATCCGCCAGCAGCTCGACCGCATGATGGGTGAGCTGAAGGAAGCGCGCGGCTATAAGTCCGATACTGAGATCACGGCTGACGAGCTCAAGAGCCTCTGCGACCAGTTCAAGGCGAAGGTCAAGGAGGTGCTGGGCGTGGAATTCCCGGATACGGCCGAAGCGCAGCTGTGGGGTTCCATCGGCGGCGTGTTCAAGTCCTGGAACGGCAAGAGGGCCATCGCGTACCGCCAGATCGAGAAGATTCCCGATGACTGGGGCACCGCTGTGAATGTGCAGTCCATGGTGTTCGGCAAT
>JAGAAY010000022.1 GCA_017615065.1 Bacteroidales bacterium
AGGTGTCGCCGATCTCGTAGTCGTCGTCACCGGTTTCGGCGGCGATTTCATCCACGGTAATCTCGGTTGCGGGGTTCTCCACTTTCTCCACCACTTCGAAGTTCTGGTAGATTTCGCAGTCTCCCTTGTCGACGTTGATGATCACGTCGAAGTTGTCGGCGCTGCCGTAGGTTTTTGCGAGCTGGGTGAGGAACACGTCCTTCAGTACACCGAGCATGACCGGACGGTCGATGCTTTTCTCTTCCTTGAAATCCTTGAATGCATCAATCAAGGTGATTTCCTTTTCTTTTTCTTTTGCCATTATTTATATTGTTTTTGTCATTTCGAGCGTAGTCGAGAAATCTATTTAAAATCGATGTGGGGTTTTACCGAGAACACTTCCGCCATGGGGAATGCTTCGTCGTCAATGGTGATGGAATCCTCGCCGGCGGCCTCCAGTTTCGCCACTTTCTTCTTGCCGTCGCGGAATTTCACTTCCACGAGTGTGCCCAGGGCCTTGAGGTACTGGGGGAGCACTTTGAAGGGGCGGTCCAGGCCGGCCGACGATACGGTGAGGGAGTAGTCCTCATCGTCCTGGTTGAAAGCCTCGTGAACGGTGCGGTCTACTGCGGCGCAGTCGTCCCAGTCCACGGCTCCATCGGCCTTTTCGATAATGATTTCGATGTCGTTGTACGCGTTGAGGCTCACTTCCACCAGGAAGCATCCCCTTTGCTCCAATGTGCCTTCGATGGCCTTTGCAATAGCGATTTTATCCATACCTATTATAAATAAAAATAGAGGACCTCGCGGCCTCTATCTCAATCACGGGTGCAAAGATACGATTTTTTTGTATAAATACAAACAAAACTTTTTCTGACTTCGCGGACTGAAACTTTTCTAGGCTGAAAAATGCCGTCGAAAAGTTTTGTCCGACTCCGTTGACGAAAAAGTTTTACTTTAGCCAAAGGATGGAATCAGGCCCTTCGTTGAAGAGAAGGTCGATGACGGAGAGGCCGGGCTGGAAGCCGTGGCGGTCGGCAAATACCTGGTAGTAGGGGCGATCCAAGCCCAGGTCGCGGAGGATGGTGTCCGGCTTTTTGGGGTCGATACGCTCGCGCCAGTCGTCATCGGCATTCAAGGTAAAATCGGCCGTGGGGATGAGTTCGGCCGAGATTCCGGTTTTGCCCAGAAGATAAGAAGTGAGCCGGGAATTCAGTTCCCAGAGCGTTGCCGGCCGCGCATCATAAACAGCCATCAAATCGTCCCGGTAATACTCGTAGAAGGCCGATGTGTAATACGCCGTGTCCAGGGTGCGGAAGGTCTTTTCCACCCAGGGAGTGCTGTAATCCACGCGGATGTCGGTTATGAGCCTGGCGCCGTCGTGCACCACGGGCACCTGCAGCATTTCCACGCCGCCGGGGGAGAGGATGTAACAGCGGTTGCGGTAGCTTTGCTTGCGGTAGCTTTCGCAGGCTTCCAGGTACACCCGGGAAGGCGAAACCCTGTCCGGAGACAGGGTCATGCCGCTTGCCACGAGTGCGAAATACTGCACAGGAGGCAGATATGCCGTGGATAAAATCACTTGGCGATCCTGGGTTTGGGGATGATGCCGCGCTTTGACTTGCGGATGAAGTTCAGGATGGTATCCCTTTCCGGCGTTGCGGGGAAGTTGGCCTCTATATACGCCATTGCATCCGTAATGTTCATTCCCTTGAAGTAAAGGGTTTCGTAGATGTTTTTGATGTTCTCGATCTGCTCCACAGAGAAGCCGCGGCGGCTCAGGCCAACATGGTTCACGCCTTCGAAGCAGAGGGGATCGCGGTCGCAGAGCACGTACGGGGGTACGTCCTTGGCCACTTTTGCACCGCCGCCCACCATTGCATGAGTGCCGATGCGCGAGAACTGGTGCGCCTTGGAGGTGCCGCCCATGATGGCCCAGTCTTCCACGTCGGTTTCACCTGCGATGCCCACATAGCTCACAAGGATGCAGTGGTTGCCCACGCAGCAGTCGTGCGCTACGTGCACGTACGACATAATAAGGGTATCGCTGCCAATCCTGGTTACGCCCTTGCCGCTGGCCTTGGTGCCGCGGTTGATGGTGGCGCATTCGCGGATGTTCACCCTGTCGCCGATCTCTACCCAGCTCTCTTCGCCCTCGAATTTGAGGTCCTGGGGAATGGCACCGATAACCGCACCGGGGAAAACCGTGCAGTCGCGCCCCATCTTTACGTATGAGAAAATGGTGGCGTGGGGAAGGATCTTGCAGCCGTCGCCAATCTGGACATTGTCGTCGATGAAAGCATAGGGGCCCACCTCGACGTTTTCTCCGAGGATGGCGTTGGGGCTTACGGTAGCAAGGGGATGAATCTTACTCATAATAATGCGCGAAGGGCTTTTGCAGCCTTGGTATTAATGGAATGGCCGGGTTTGTAGGCCGTAATCTTTGCATTCAGGTAACCGCCTGCGAGGCGCATGTCGCCGATAAGGTCCAGCAGTTTGTGGCGGCCGCATTCGTCCGGGAAGTGGAGCATCAGGTTGTTCAGGTAGCCTTCCTCAGTTATGCTCAGGTCCGGCATGTTGAACAGCATGGAAAGGGATTCCAGCTGGTCGCGGGTAACGGGATTCTCCACGATTACGATTGCGTTGTCCACGTCTCCGCCCTTGATGAGGTTGTTGCGGAACAGGTATTCTATTTCGTGGAAGAACACGAATGTGCGGCAAACGCCGATCTCGTGGGCATAGTCGCTCTTTTCGTCCCAGTGGGCCTGCTGAACGCCCAGGATCTTGGAATTGAAGTCCACCGTAATGTCCATGGAAGGAGCCTTGGCGGGCTCGATTTTAATCCATGATCCCGTCCTTTTGTCCTTGATTTCCAGCGACTGGGGAATGTCGATATATTTGCGGGGAACCTCCTGATCCACGGTGCCGTCTTTCATGATGGCGTCGATGTAGGGCTTTGCGCTGCCGTCCAGGATGGGCACCTCGATGTTGTCCATCTCGATGAGTGCATTGTCGATTCCAAGCCCGGTGAGTGCCGACATGATGTGCTCGATGGTAACCACCACCGCCTCGTCATGGGAAATGGTTGTGCTGCGGGCAGTATTGGTGACATTTTCCGCGATGGCCTCGATGAGCGGCTTGCTGCGGAGGTCTTTGCGACGGAACACTATACCATGGTCCGCCGGAGCGGGCATGAGCTTAAGATGGGCGTAAGTGCCTGTGTGAAGCCCTTTTCCGGAGAAATAGTAGGCTTTCTTCAGTGTATGCTGGGTGGCGTGCATTCGCGGTCGGTTTTCAAAAGGACTGCAAAGATAGGAATTAAAAACCGAATCGGCAAACTTACTCGGCCCCGCTCATCTTGAATTTTGCGTAAGCCCGCATATACTGCTTGATCGGCATGGAAGGCGATCCCAGCAGAACCTGTCCTTCCTTCTTGATATTGCCGATGATGCCGGCCTGAGCCCCAACCGTAGTATGGTCGGCAATTGTGATATGCCCGGCAATGCCGACCTGTCCGCCGAAGATGCAGTTCTTGCCGATGACGGTGGATCCCGCCACCCCGCACATGGCCGCCATGACCGTATTGTCGCCGATAATGACGTTGTGGGCGATATGGCAGAGATTGTCCAGCTTCACGCCGTTGCCGATGACCGTGGATTCCATCTGCGCCTTGTCGATGGTGCAGTTCGCCCCAATTTCCACATTGTTGCCGATGACCACATTCCCCAGATGCTCGATCTTCTCCCACGTGCCATCCTCCTTGGGAACATTCCCGAAGCCGTCCGAGCCGATGACGCATCCGGCGTGCAGAATCACGTTATCGCCGATAATCATCCCCGGATAAATGCGTACGCCGGGATAGATAATGCATTTTTTGCCGATCTTGCAGTCGTCGCCGATATAAACGTTCTCGTAAATGACGGTATCATCGCCGATGACGGTATGATGCCCCACAAACGAGAAGTCGCCGAGATAAACCCTCTTCCCGAACATTGTAGAGCAGAACCAGCGTGCCCTGAGACTGCGGTGAGCGCGGGCCTTTTTCTTCATGCCGGCCACGTACTTGAGCAGTTCTGCCACGGCGGCATAGGCGTTGTCGACCCTCACCATTGTGGGCGTAACGGACTCCCTGGGCTGGAAGTCCTTGTTCACAAGCAGGATGCTCGCCTTGCTGGTGTACACGTACTCCTCATACTTGGGATTGGCGAAGAAACTGATGCTTCCCGGTTTTCCGTGCTCGATCTTTGCGAATTTAACGGCAACCGCATTTTCGTCACCGTCCACGGTGCCGTGCAGTATCTGTGCGAGTTGTTTTGCGCTGAGTTCCATATTATTCTTCTATGGGTTCTATTCTGTAAATCTTTGTTGTGGCGGGGCCTACCTTGACTTTTTTGTCGATGCAGTATCCGGCTATCGCCAGGATATGGGATTCGTCTTCCGGATCACGGACCAGGGGGATGAGGTGCTTGACTTCCACCGGAATGTGATGATCGGTGAACCAGTCCTGCAGCTTTTTCTTCCCCGGCGCGCCCAGCGGCCTTATCCAGTCTCCCTCCTTCCAATAACTAAATACCGGCATCGCTCCAATCTTGCATGCATCCATAATCAAATATCCCGGCTCCTGTTTCACCTCGTTTGTTTTACACCAAGGTTCTTCAGTTATTGAGTACTCATTCCGAATCGGGTCGACCGGACTAAAACTTTTTCTACCGCAAGGGAGCGAAAAAGTTTTGTCCGGATCTCCCTGTGCTACATTATCCCTTACATTATCAAACTCCTCGGAGAAGCGGGCCATGTCGCGGTTCAGGGTGCGGACGAAGGACGGGTTGATTTCCTTGAAAACGGGGAATACCAGATTGCGGATCTTGTTGCGTTTGTATCCGTTTTCGCAGTTGGTGCTGTCTTCGCGCCAGGGGAGTGAGTGCTCCACGGCGAACTCCGTGATTTCTTCACGTGTGAGGCCCAGCAGAGGGCGGCAGAGCGGGATATCGGCATACTCGGGAACGGGAAGGAAACCATCGGCCTTCATGCCGGTGATGCCTTTGGGGCCGGTGCCGCGGAGGAGGTTCAGGATCAGGGTTTCGGCGTTGTCCTGGGCGTTGTGGGCTACCAGTACGGCGTCATATCCGTGCTCTTTGCAAAGTTCCCCGAACCAGCGGTAACGCAGTTCCCTGGCCGCCATTTCTATGCTTATGCCTTTCTCATCGGCATAGGCGGCGGTTTCAAAGGCCTTTACATGAAGCAAAATGCCATGGCGTGAACAATAGTCCCGCACCATGGCTTCGTCCCGGTCGCTTTCTTCCCCGCGAAGACGGAAATTGCAGTGAGCGGCTGCAAAAGGCCCGCCAGCGAGGCGGACCTTTTCCAGAAGGCACATCGAATCGATGCCTCCGCTTACTGCCACCAGATCCATTACTTCTTTCCTGCGATTGTGTAGGTGAAGCCGAATTCCAGGAATTCGCGGAACTGGATTCCCTTGCCCTGGGTGCCGTCCTTCTTGTCAAGGATCACAAGAGGGTCGTAAATAAGGTTCGTGGAAACGGTGAGGGCGAAGAACTTGGCCATCTTCCAGAACACTTTGTTATCCCAGTTGATACGGGGTTCCACCTTGGGGGTGAGATAGTTGTAGAACAGGGCCAGCTGGGTGGTATAGGTGAGGTTCTCGTTCACCACGAAGTTGGCATCGGCCTTCATCTGGGCACCGAATTCAAAGCGCACGGGCTTGTAGGTCTGGGCAACTTCGTCGATGAGTTCCATACCGTAGGTCTTGCGGAGCGATTCCTCCTGAACGACGACGATACCGCCGGTGAGGGGAGCGAAGTTCAGCGAGAACCAGGGCTTGGGCGTCCACAGGAGACCGAGACCCAGATTCATGTATGCCGGGGAGAACAGGCCGGATTTGAGATCCCTTGCGGCGAGCCAGTCGGCCTTGGTGGGCTCGTTTGTGAGACCGGTGGGAGTTCCGTAGTTGTAGTTGTTGTCGAACTGGGTACGGAAGTCGAAGTTGGCTGAATAGCTCAGGTGCTGGATGGGAGTTTCAAAACCCCATTTGGATTCCAGGTAAATCCTGTCCTTGTTCTTCTGGAGGATGGGTTTATCGGCAGAATACAGGAAACCGTAGTCCATCTGGAGACGGTTGTTCCAGATCATCTTACCCTTTGCATAGTTGGCATTGGCGTCAACTCCGGCTGCGAGGGTGTAGTTGTTGTAACCGCCGGCTGCCCACTGTGACAGGAAGGTCTGGCCGAAGTTGATGTTGTTCTGGAGCGAAAGGGTCCAGTAAGTGGGCTTGGGCTCCGGTGCCGGGGCTTCCTCGCCTTCTTCAAGGGCTGCTGCGACTTCCTCTCCAACCTCAGTTGTGGTGGGTTCCTGGGCGTATGCGGCTGCCGCAAAACCCAGTGCTGCTATGAGTAAGAACAGTTTTTTCATGGTATCGTTGTATTAATATGATCTTGCAAAAATAACTCTCTGGTGTGAAGGCTTGCCCGAGTAGACGCACTTTCCTTCCTCCATCACCACCGCGGTGTCCACGGGGATGCAGCGGATCGTGGCCTTGGTTTCTTCCTGGATGCGGGCCTCGGTTTCCGCGGTGCCGTCCCAGTGGCAGAGGAGCATGCCGCCCTTCTCGATTTCCTCCTTGAACTCGTCCCAGCTGTCCACTTTGCGGATCTGGGATTCGCGGAATGCAAATGCCTTGTTGTAAATGTTCTTCTGGATGTCGTCCAACAGGCCGATGATGCGGTCTTCCAGACCCTCCAGGGGTTCTGAAATCTTCTCCAGGGTATCCCTGCGGGCAACTTCCACGGTGCCGCCGGCAAGGTCACGGGGCCCCATGGCAAGGCGCACGGGTACGCCCTTCAGTTCCCATTCCGCGAATTTGAAGCCGGGACGCAGGGTGTCCCTGTCATCGACCTCCACACTGTGGCCTTTGGCCTCCAGGTTCTTCTTGAGCTCATACATCTTGTCCAGCACTGCGTTGCGCTCTTCTTCGCTCTTGTAGATGGGAACCATGACCACCTGGATCGGCGCCAGTGCAGGAGGCAACACGAGGCCGCTGTCGTCTCCGTGGGCCATGATGAGGGCGCCCATAAGACGGGTTGAAACGCCCCAGGACGATGCCCAAACATAGTCCAGTTTGCCTTCCTTGTTGGTGAACTGAACGTCGAAACTCTTGGCGAAATTCTGGCCAAGGAAGTGGGACGTGCCTGCCTGCAGGGCCTTTCCGTCTTGCATGAGGGCCTCGATGGTAAGGGTGTCAAGCGCACCGGCAAAACGCTCTCCGGGGCTCTTGTGACCCACGATTACGGGAAGAGCCATGACCTCGCGGGCGAACTTGGCATATACGTTTACCATGCGTTCCGCCTCCTGGTATGCTTCTTCTGCGGTGGCGTGGGCGGTATGGCCTTCCTGCCACAGGAATTCCGCCGTCCTCAGGAACAGGCGGGTGCGCATTTCCCAGCGTACGACGTTGCACCACTGGTTGCAAAGGACCGGGAGATCCCTCCATGAGTGTATCCAGTTCTTGTATGTGTTCCAGATAATGGTTTCAGAAGTGGGACGCACCACAAGCTCTTCTTCCAGTTTTGCGTCCGGGTCCACCACCACGCCGGGGCCGTTGGGGTTGGTCATGAGGCGGTGGTGGGTAACCACTGCGCACTCTTTTGCAAATCCCTCAACATGCTCTGCCTCGCGGCTGAGGAAGGATTTGGGGATGAAGAGGGGGAAGTACGCGTTCTTTACGCCGGTTTCCTTGAACATGCCGTCAAGGATGTGCTGCATCTTTTCCCAAATAGCGTATCCGTAGGGCTTTATGACCATACATCCGCGCACCGCCGACTGTTCTGCCAGGTCCGCTTTGACCACTAGGTCGTTGTACCACTGGGAGTAGTTGTCGGAGCGGGAGGTTACCTCTTTTGCCATATCTTTTTTGTTTTTTTGCTTATTAGTCGTTAAATTGCATCGGTTTTATACAAACCGGGTACGATAATTGTTGTTAATGCCGGTAAAACCGGGTTTTCCGGCACAAAGATACTTAAAAATTATTTAAATAGGAGGAGAGAATATGAAAAAGCAGACAGCTTGCCTTTTTGCCGCGGTGCTCGTGGCCGCTTCGTGCGGGAGCAGCGCGCGGTTTTCCGTGACCTCCCAAAGGTTCCAGGACGCGGTGTATGCCAGCCCTGTAGCCTTGAGGCCTGCCGACGCCCCCGGTACGGACGAGGTGGACCAGCTTGTGGATCTTACCCATGAATCGCCTGTGTATATTCTCGGCGGCGGGAACGACACAATAGTCGTCCCGGCCGGCTCGACTGCGATGGTTCAGGTTGCGCCCGACGCAAAGACAACCACCGTCAACATCTACAACACAGACTCGTATGCGTGGAACTATTCCCGCTACTACACACCCTGGTACCTGAACAGTTACTATTACGACCCCTGGTACAGCTGGTCGTATTATGATTCCTACTGGTGGTATTCCCGCCCGTACTCGTACTACAGCCCGTACTATTATCCCTACCGTTACGGCTGGTATTACAGTTCATGGTACTATGATCCCTGGTATTATGATCCGTGGTACTATGATTATCACTGGCATCACGGCTATTACAGCCACTACTGGTACCACGATTCATGGCACCATCACGGCCATCACCACGGTTTCGGCCCCGGTCACAACTGGACGTCGGGCCGATATGGAGAATCACTGTCCAGCCACTCCGGCAATGCGGGTTCCCGCGGCGGCAGGGTGGAAGGCGTAACGCCCACAACCGGTACCGGAGCTACGCGCAACAATGTGGCAAGGGCTGCTTCCAGCGGCTCAACCCGCACAAGCGGAGTAACTTCTACACGCAACGCTTCAACAATGACGCGCGTTAACCGCACAGCCGGTTCCGTAACGGCAGGTTCGTCTTCAGTCCACAGGGCCGGCGGATCCACAACCCGCGGAAACGGTTCCCGCAGCAGCTACTCCGGCAGCAATACCGGCAGATCAAGCGGCACAACCGGACGCAGCAGCTATAGCGGCAGCACAACGGGCCGTAGCAGCGGAACCACCGGCCGCAGCAGCAGTTACAGCGGTGGCTCTTCTCGCGGAAGCAGCTATTCCGGCGGCAGCACCCGTTCATACAGTGGCAGCTCGCGTTCATACAGCGGCAGCAGCAACTATCGCAGTGCCGGCAGCTCTTCCCGCAGCAGCGGAAGCAGCTATTCCGGAGGTTCCCGCAGCAGCGGCGGCAGTTCTTCCGTACGTTCATCCGGCAGTTATTCCGGTGGCTCCCGCAGCAGCGGAAGCAGTTATTCGGGAGGTTCCCGCAGCAGCGGAAGCAGTTATTCCGGCGGTTCATCCCGCAGCAGCGGCAGCAGCTATGGCGGCAGCTCCCGTTCTTCCGGCGGCGGATCTTCGCACTCCAGTGGCGGTGGCGGCGGTTCCCACTCCAGCGGCGGCGGTGGCGGCGGACGCAGATAATACAACGATTTAAATGTTTATCGATATGAAAAGATTAGTGGCAGCCCTTATGCTCCTGGGAGCAGTGGTGCCCCTGGGAGCCCAGTCTTTTTGGGACGCATATAATTTCTCGCAGACCAACTATTACGGAACTGCCCGTTCGGTGGCCCTCGGCAATGCCATGACCGCCGTAGGAGGAGACCTGGGATCCGTTGAATTCAACCCCGCCGGTGCGGCAGTGTCCACATACTCGCAGTTCGTGCTCACACCTTCAATATCTGTCTCATCGACAGGTACGATGGGCCAGTACCTGAATGCCGGCGACGAAAAGCCCTATTGCTTCCAGGACTATAATAAGACCCATTCCACAAGGTTCAAGGTGCCCAACTTCGGCCTCATGCTCAATGTAGACACCGGCCGCAGCCGTGGCATCCGCAACTGGACATTCGGCTTCCTCGGCCATGCTATACAGAACTACCAGGACAACATTCTGGCAACCGGCACCAATGGGGATACATCCCTGGCAGGTGCGCTTGCCGCGGAGGCTACAGGTTTCCCGCAGGAAAACCTTGTCGCCGACTGGTGGGCCAATACCACCCCTCTGCCTTCATGGCGTTCCATGCTGGCATATCAGTCGGGCATCATCGACACATATAATGGCCTTAATTCGGACTATATCGGCGTTACCGAGAGGCTTCTGCCAGACGGTGGAATCCAGGTTGCCGACAAGCTCAACCAGGAATACGGCGCCCGTCGTAACGGCAACAAGTACGACCTGATCACCAACTTCGCCTTCAATGTGTCGGACCGCTTCTTCTTCGGTGTAAATATGGGCATTATCAGCCTTGCATACAGCAGCGAAGAGTATTGGCTGGAGCAGGCCGCCGATCCTACGAGGTTCGTCCTTGAATATGCCGACGGCACATCGGCCAATTTCGACTATCTGCGTATGCGTTATTCATATGAGGCAAACGGCGCCGGCATCTATGCCAAGACCGGTTTCCTCTGGAGAGTGACCAATGGTCTTCGCATCGCAGCGGCAATTCAGACACCTACCCTGTATGGCATTACGGAGCGTTACGCCACTGATGGCAAGACGGTTCTGTCGGATTCAGAAACCAGCGCAAAGACTCCTCAGGGCGAATGGACATATGACATGGTCAGCCCCTGGCTGTACAATGTGGGTATTGCATACACAATCGGCAATATGGTTCTCCTCAGCGCCGATTATGAACATTGCGATTACAGTTCCATGAGGTTCCGTTCGTATGATTACGACTTCACTGCGACCAATAATGAGATAAAGGACCTCATGGGCAGCAGGCACAATTTCAGGGCCGGTGCGGAAGTCCGCGTCCTTCCCGAACTTGCAGTCCGCGGCGGTTATACCTATTCCACGCATCCCCAGAAGGATTATCTCAACGGAGATCATTCCTCCTGGTCCGTGGGCCTGGGATACAGCTCGCCCGGTTCCTTCTTTGCCGATCTGGCCGTTCGCGTACAGACTCTCCCCGAGGAGCACCTGAACATCTACAGCGATTATGCATATGACGCCGCAGGCGTTCTGCAAATGCCTTCTCCCACCGTGAACATCGACACCCGTCTCATCGACGCTCTGGTCACAGTAGGCTGGAGATTCTAAAGAGACTTCGCAATAAAATTTAAGCCGGCTCCTGAGAGTCGGCTTAAATTGTTTTTATGAAGCTTCAGGATTACTCCTTCGGTGCTTCGGGTTCTGCAGGTGCTGCAGGCTCTGCAGGTGCTGCGGGAGCCTCGGGTGCGGCTGCGGGTGCCGGTGCGGGAGCTGCTGCAGCTTCGGCTGCTTTCTTTTCCTTGCTGCGCTTGCCAAGGAACCAGATGAGACCGCCTACGATGGCCAGCAGCAGGATTGCGGTGAGAGGCCTGTAGAACAGCCATGCGATAGCGATGACGATGATGCCCCATGCGAGAGCAAGTGCGCCAGCTACCAGACCGGTGCCGAGGGATGCGATATTGGAGAGGAACGGGAGAACCTTGAGGAGCTTGACAAGGATGTCGAAGATGTTCTTGAAGCCCATGAACAGCAGGAGGATGCCCAGGAAGCGGAGAACCCAGCAGAGCATCTTGTTGTTGGCCTTCTCGGTTGCGAACATTTCTTCCATGCTCACGGTGCCTTCGGTGAGAACCAGGAGGGTCTTGCCGTTCTTTGCGGTGTACTCCTCGAAGGTGTTGCCGTTAACCTTTGCAAGGATGGAAACATCGCCTTCTGCGGGAACATAGTTGAAGGTTACGCGGACATCACCCACTTCAGGGATGTTGGGATCTGCGCCAAAGTATACCACGTTGGTGCTGGTGTGAACATAGCCTTCTGCGTTGGCAGCCTTCCTTACCTTGAGAACCTGCTGGTTGAATGTGTTGACCACCTTGGGATCGAGTTCAACGTTGAGGGGCTTGGAATCGTTGATCTGGGAGATGAGGTCGTGAGGGAACACATATGCGCCGAAGGAGACATTCTCTGCCATCCAGCTGTCATTGTCGATGTTCACGACAACAGTGTTGTCAACATTGCGATAATCGGGATCCTCGAAGTTGGCGGAGTTCTGTGTGAACATGGTCCACTCCTTCTCGTAGGTGTAGGTGGTGATGGTTTCTTCACCGCCGCCAACCTTGTCGTGGGTCTCGGTATGGGTGTGCTCTACCCACTGATAATACTCAACGCTGCGGCTGAGTCTTGTTGCATTGAGGCTGATGCCGAAAACACCGTCGGTGAGGATGTCTTCAGTCTTGGCAAGGCCGGAAGCATGAATCATGTGGCCATCATACTCGGCTTTTACCTCGTTGATGTCGTTCTTCATGTCGACACATTCTTTCTCTGCCTGCTTGAGCATCTTGGTGGTTTTCACCGTACGACCCTCGTTCCAGAAGAGGAGGATGGTGGCCGCAATGACCATGATGAAGCCGGTGCCTACGTTGCTGCCGCTCTTCTTCAGACGCTGGCCGTAGGAGGTTGTAGTAACTTTTTGAAACGCCATAAGTTAAAATTTAAATGGTTGAAAAATGATTAGATATTGATTGAAAACTGTTCTATTTCCTTTACCAGGTTGTCGATGATGCCCATCTTGCAGTCGTACAGGGCATCGGAAATGTCTACCTTATAATAATGGGGGTTTATGAGACGCCTTTCCGCCGGGCTGAAGCTGGCCAGGTTGGCATCGAAGAACGCCTTCTTCTCAAGCAGAGTGTGCCGGGGGGCGCAACGCTCTCCTTTGTCGATGACGGGAAGCTGAAGGGGTCTTGCCTCGTATTCGCCGGCCTTGAAGGTGAGACTCTTGTAGTGGTCGTACTCGTCGCGCACCGTGATGGTTTTACCGTCTGCGATGTCCTTGTCCAGGGCGTCTCCGCGGAGGCAGGTGACATCGGCCTTGTTGATTCCGCCCACGCTGATCCTCCAGGTGATCTGGAATCCGGGGTTGATGAGCTTGATCTTGTCTTCCGAGCGTTTGAGAACAGGCTGGTCTCCGATTTGGACAAGTTTGTACACATTGCCGAAGCAGGGGGCTTCCTTGCTTGTTGCGATGGCGTCGCCCACTCCGTAACTGTCGATTCGGGCGCCCTGGCGCTCCAGGTCCGTGATAAGATATTCGTCCAGGCTGTTGGTGGCGAAAATCTTGCACCCGGTGAGGCCGGCGGCGTCCAGTTTTTCCCGCACCTTGATCGAAAGGTATGCTAGGTCTCCGCTGTCCAGCCTTACGCCGTATCCGTAGGGATAATCATTGCCGATGCCGCAGTCACGGAATGCCCTTATGGCATTGAGTACGCCGCAGCGCAGGGTGTCATATGTGTCGATGAGGAGGATAATATTCTCTCCCTGATGTGTGCGGATATAGTCGCAGAAGGCTTCGTATTCTCCCTTTACGGTTGAACCGTATGAGGTTACATAGCTGTGGGCCATGGTTCCCGTGGAGGGAACGCCGTTCATCGCTCCGGTGAGGATGTTGGACGTGCTTGCGCAGCCCGCGATGATTGCCGCCTTGGCGCCGTACGTTGCGGCCCAGGGACCATGGGCGCGCCTGGAACCGAATTCACTCACGGGGCGGGAGGTGGACCTGCAAACCCTGGAGGCCTTGGTGGCAACAGCCATCTGGTGGTTGAGGATGCACAGCATGGGCGTTTCCAGAACCTGGGCCTCGATGAGCGGCCCCACGACTGTTACTATCGGCTGGGTGGGGAACACTATCTCACCCTCGCGCATTGCGTATACCTGCCCCGTGAATTTCATGGTGGACAGGTATTTGCGGAACTCTGCATATGAGTCTCCGGGGAGGAATTTCTCGTAGAAATCCTCGCTTTCCGTGCCCAGGTGCCTCACCATGTCTATCACTTCTTCCGTACCGCTTACCACCGCCCAGTTGTTGTTTTCCGGGGCTTTGCGGTAAAACAGGTTGAATACCGCCTGTTCGCGGTATTTACCTGTTTCCAGGTACGACTTTCCCATGGTGTACTGGTACTTGTCGGAGCAATATGCGTTGTTGAGGGACATTAATAATTGGTGAGGCTCTTTGCTTTTTCGAGGAATGCCTTTACGCGGGCGTGATACTCTTCAGTATGCCTCTGGTATGAGTTGGCGTGAACCGAGCCTTCAGTGACCCAGAGCTCCTTGTAGCCCTGTGTCTTGGCTTCGTAGTTCCTGTATACATGGTCTACCGGTACGAAGTCATCGGCATCGCCATGGATGAATAGCATGGGCCTGGTGCATTTTGCAAGCTGCTTTACCGAGGAAGCCTCCTTGAAGCTCCAGCCGTAACGGTGCTTGCAAACTATGCTTGCACTGGTGAGCACGGGGAAAGGAGGAAGGTGGAAACTGTCCTTGAGGTTGCCTTTGAGCTGGTCCCAAACCGAGGAGTAGCCGCAGTCTTCCACGAATGCGCGGATGTACTGGGGCAGGAAATCGCCGCTCATCATCATGGTTGTGGCACCGCCCATCGACACACCGTGAATTACAGTGAAGTCGTTGGGCCATATGTCGTGGGCCACTTCAGCGAGTTTCTCGACGTCGAAGCGGTCGTACCAGCCCATCTGGATGGCGTCGCCCTCCGAATATCCGTGATACTGAAGGTCCGGAACCATTACGTTATAGTTGAAATCGTCCCTGTACATTTTTACGAGATACAGGAATACGAAGTGGTTGTCGCCATAGCCGTGAACCACGACGGCGTTGCCCTCTGCGGTTTCCGGATTCTTGGCGGCGGCATATACGGCGTGCACTTTGTTGCCGTGGAAGCCCACGATAAAGGTGTCGCGCATTTCGCCCTGGGCCACCAGATCGTCGTACCAGGCGATGACACCGGGGCAGAGAGAGTCCGCTTTGTGGCGGGTTCTCTGGATTTCTCCTTCGTCGGAACCGTGGGGAGTGGGAACCAGTGCGTAGTTGCACATGTATTTGCCTACGAGGCAGCTGGATGTGGTCAGGACCAGCAGGAGCATCGCTCCGATATGGATTAGTTTTTTCATGGTCGGTTATTACGTATTATAACAAAAGACAAATATAACAAAAAAACCAATTTTTGCAAAATTGATTTAATCGTCATTAATGATTATATTTGTAGCTGCTAAACACTGAAACGTACTTTTATGAAAAAGACTGTACTGATTATGGCCGCCATTGCGGCTGTCATGTCCTGCAACGGGAAAAGATTCGTCGATGTCCAGGCACACCGCGGCGGAGCCGGGCTCATGCCTGAGAATACGATATCGGCAATGAAAAACGCCATCGACCTCAAGGTGAACACCCTGGAACTGGACGTTCACGTGTCCCAGGACGGCAAGGTTGTGGTTTCTCACGACAGCTATTTCCATCCGCGCTATTCCACCCGACCGGACGGAACCCTTATCCAGAGCGGCGATCCCAAGGAATACCTTTATACGATGCCTTATGACAGCATCGTCAAGTACGATGTGGGACTCAGGCACGTGGAGCGCTGGCCGGACCAGGTGAAGGTGGCGGAGGTCAAGCCCCTGGTGGGAGACCTCATCGACTTTGCAGAGGCCTATGCGAAGGAAAAGGGCGTGAAGCCGATGCAGTACAATATTGAAATCAAGGTGCGTGAGGGAGAAGGAGAGGGGACTCTCTGGCCGGGCTACAAGGAGTTCTGCGACATCTGCATCCCCGTGCTGCTGGAAAAGAATCTGGGCAACAGGCTCATCGTCCAGTGCTTCGATGTCCGCGCCCTCGAGTACATGCATGAGAAATGGCCGGATCTTATCCTTTCATACCTCACCGATGACGACGAACCGGATATCGAGGAGATACTGGGCAACCTTAGCTTTACTCCTCAGTGGTGGAGCCCCCATTACAGCGTGGTAACCCCGGAGAATGTTAAATATTGCCACAAGCTTGGAATCAAGGTTGTGCCGTGGACGGTTGACGAACCGGAGGATATGCAGCGCATGGTAGACTGCGGCGTTGAGGCCATCATCTCCAATTATCCCGACAGACTCATTGAAGTAGTAAGATAATGTTGAAGTTTTTGCAGCAGCCGGCGTATAAACCGGCTCAGACCGGCCCCGAGGCCGATGCCAGGTACAAGAGGATGCGCCTGCAGGTATTCCTTGGCGCATTCATAGGTTACGCGGGATTCTATCTGGTTCGAAAGAACCTGTCGATGGCGATTCCGGCCATGGCCCCGCTGGGCTTTGAAAAAACGGAGCTGGGATTCGTCCTGGGCCTTAACGCAGCCGCGTATGCGTTGTCAAAGTTTTTGATGGGCAGCGTGAGCGACCGATCCAACGCCAGGGTGTTCCTGCCGCTGGGACTGATTCTCACCGCCATCTCGATGTGCTTTATGATTGTGCCAATCCAGTTCATAGGGGCCGATCATAAGGCGCTGGCAATCCTTGTCATGGGCGTGCTCAACTTCCTTGTGGGCTGGTTCAACGGTATGGGCTGGCCTCCTTGCGGACGTGTGATGACTCACTGGTTCTCCGTGAGCGAGCGCGGCACCATGATGAGCATCTGGAACTGCGCCCACAATGTTGGCGGAGCTTTGGTGGGCCCTATGGCAACTTACGGTGCAATGTGGTTCGGCAGCTGGTTCTACGGAGCGCATACCGACATGTACTTCCTCATCGGCACATTTGCATTCCCGGCCGCCGTGGCGCTGTTCATCGCACTGCTGGCCTACGTGCTCCTGCGCGATACGCCCCAGTCCTGCGCACTGCCGTCAATCGAGGCCTGGCGCAACGACTATCCCAAGAACTATTCGGAGAAGCATGAGGAAACCCTTACGACCAAGGAGATTTTCTTCAAGTACGTTCTCAACAACAAGTTCCTGTGGTTCATCGCCCTGGCCAACGCCTTCGTGTACATGGTGCGTTACGGCTGTCTTGACTGGGCGCCTACGATTCTCACCGAGAAAGGCATCGACCTCAAGAGCGCCGGCTGGGCCTACTTCGCCTATGAGTTCGCCGCCATCCCGGGTACGCTGCTCTGCGGCTGGCTCAGCGACAAACTCTTCCACGGCAAACGCGCCCTGCCCACTATGCTGTTCATGGCCCTGGTGATGGTGTTCGTGGTGCTGTACTGGCTGTTTATCGACAACCTCACAGTTGTGATTATCTGCCTCATCGGCATCGGCTTCTTCATCTACGGCCCCGTTATGCTAATCGGCGTGCAGGCCCTTGACCTTGCCCCCAAGAACGCAGCAGGAACCGCCGCCGGCCTTACCGGCTTCTTCGGCTATTTCCTGGGAACCTTCATCCTGGCCAACACCGTCATCGGCCTTGTAGCCCAGACGGCTGGCTGGAGCTGGACCTTCTTCATGCTCATCGGCGCCTGCCTCCTGTCCATCTTCTTCATGGGCCTCACCTACAAAGAAGAGCGCTCGCAGCTGAAAAAGCAATAATATCGCGATTCGTTTTCCAGTCTCGGGATCAATTTCAGGCCGATTTTGATCCCGAGATTGCTTTTTTGCCGTTTCGGGATCATTTTGAGGGCTTTTTTGATCCCGAGTACCGATTCGTCAAAGTAGTTCTTCAATCTGTTTCTTCAATATTGGCACATCGATCAGAGCCGAATGCCAAAGAAGTTCCGGGAGTATGGTCGCATATCCGTGCACAAGGACATGCCGCATTTTGATGATATCGTCCCAGGGGATGGTGTTGTGCTTCTCTTTGAACTCTAAGGATAGCATGTATGCCGCTTCTCCGATAATCTCCACATTCTTAACAACTGCAAAATAACGCAGTTTATCAGAATACAATTCTTCTTCAGAAAGGCCCCTGGTGAAATCGGCAATGTGATTCGAAGCTGTGATAATATCATTCAGCCGTCCGGGGTCGCGTTCAGGCTCTCTCATAGACAAGCACTTTTTCACGGTTGATGCTTTCCTTGGCGAAAGGCTTTATGGAACCGCTGGCAACAAGATCGACCTTCCTCCCCAGCAGTTTTTCGAGGCTATTGATCATTCCCGCGTACTGCAAAAGGCCGATGGAGGATGATTTATCCAGGTCGACAAGAATGTCGATATCGCTGTCAGGTTTTTCTTCCATTCTGGAGAATGAGCCGAACAGCCATGCCCGTTCGACAGGCTTTCTTACAAAGAAGTCCTGGATTGTATGAACTATCGTTACCCTCTCCTGATTGATTCGAAGCAGATGCTTGCTGATTTCTTCTTTTCTTCCCTTGCGGGCCGCGTATCTCAGAAGGCGTGATTTGTTTACGGAATACAACTCAAAGGCCCTTTGGAATTCTTTCTGAATATCTGAATCCGTCAGTGTTGCGTATTCCCTGTCCGCTTCATGATCGACAAGTGTCTTCTCCAATTCTGGAACGGAGACACCCTGCTGAATACGTAAGGGAGATTCTGAGATAATAGGTTTAACCAAAATAAAGTCGTGCAAATCCTCCACCATCTGATAGGCGTTCTTGATCAGGGCAACATCTTGAAACTTTTTCTTCAATGCTGCTCTGACCGATTCGCACATACTCTTGGGAACCTCCACTACCAAATTCTTGGGCATTGCCGTAACGCAGTGGTCCATCCCTACGAATTCATCAAACAAAAGGTCCTCCACGGCCATCATCTTCGGTGATATGATACTTTTGTACTTCATCTCGGATGCAAACATACAAAAATTTGGCAATATTTCAAAAAAATTGCCAAATGAAAGAATCTCGGGATCATTTTCAGGCCGATTTTGATCCCGAGATTGCTATTTTGCCATTTCGGGATCATTTTGAGGGCTTTTTTGATCCCGAGATGAAAGGGATCCCCGAGGTATTACCGCATGTCTTTCTTACGGGACACCAGGCGGGGGTAGGCGTCAACGGCATCGGCAAAGGTTAAGCCGGCGTTCTCACGCAACCAGCTTTGAAATTCCACTTTGAAACGGAAGCCCTTGCCCAGGTGCTGCTCAAAGAAAGCCCGCAGGTCCTGGGAGCATACGATGTTGGGGGCGATGGCCTCATCCAGTGAGGTTGGGACCTGGCGGTTCACCGCACTTCTTTTTGCCTTTGACCTGGACGTCATCAGTTCCGGCAGCGTTGCACGGATGATGTCCTCAAGGTAATCCCTGTCATCGACATTCGTTATATAGAAATGGTCCCTGGCGCTGGGATAAGGTGGCCGGAGCACGACTTCGTCAAGAACGGCCTCGCCGGCATCAGTCTGCTTTATATATAAGTTATTGTCGCATATCAGGCCGAACAGGACACCATCGCAATAGATGCAATAGTCTCCCATCATCTTTTTCACGGCAATCTCACCGGCGCCGGAGCACTGGTCCACGATATATTGAACAAAATCTGAGTTACAAGCCATAATTCTCCTGTTCGTTTAACGCCTCATCATCTGATATGCAAACCTCTCGTCTCCGGAGGCAAGATAAATGATACCGCAGTACTTGAAGCCATATTTCAAGATGTTGTGCTGCATAATTAAGTTATCGCGGTGGGTGTCTATACGTATGTTCCCGTCTTGGGAGAAACACCAGTCCATAATTGAATTGAACACGCCGTGCACTTCCGGATAGCTGCCGATACGGTGAACCACATGATACTGGAGCGAGTCATCCAACCACATTCCATCATAAATAGCCGCGTACGTTGGTTCAGGAGACGGGATAAAGGCAAAGTACCCTACAATCCTCTCTCCCTGCAGGACCACGAATCCGTGGCCGCTTTCTAAGTCTTTTTGGATAACCTCCTTCGAGGGATAGCCATTCACCCACTGGCCTGTGTTCCCTGACGCCCGCATTATACCTTTGGCCGCTTCCAAAACATCCATTATTGCATCAGTTTGCCCAGTATTTGCAGCCTTGACACTCAACAGGTTCAGTCTAAGGACCCTGATCGGAGTATCCTTACCTTGTTCAAGATCCACAACAGTCTCTCCGGTGGGAACGAATCCGCACTTTTCCATCACCCGGCCGGAAGCCGGATTGTCGATGAAATGGCCGCTGATAAGCGACTTGATTTCCGTGGTTTGGCGGATACGGTCAATCATCATCCGTAGCGCCTCTGTGCAGATTCCCTGGTTCCAATAGGGGCGGCCTACCCAGTAGCCGATGAGGGGTTCGCCTTCGCGTGCGGGCAGGTTGCAGCTGCAGGATGGACCATAACCCATGGCACCGATTGGCTCTCCCGTCTCCTTGAGCACGATGGCCCAGGTACATGTTGCGTCGTTGAAGACAGTCCGGATAATCTCCAGACTCTCCTCTACGCTTTTATGCGGCGGCCATCCGGCCCGGGGGCCGACCTCCGGGTCTGATGCGTATTTGAACAGTGCCGGGGCATCCGTTTCAAGCCAGGGGCGCAATATAATCCTATCCATCTTCACAAAGGTACAAAAAAAGCCGGAAAATCTTTCGACTTTCCGACTGTAGTAGCGGGGGCAGGACTCGAACCTGCCGGTTAGCGTATCTCGATATCGTACGGCATCCTGGCGTAGACTTCGGTGGGACGGTCCTCGTTCAGGGAGGTGAGGATGTCGGTCATGCCTTCCAGGGGGGTGCCGGTGAGGATGGTGGGGGTATTGTCCTTGTTGAGGGACATCATCAGCTGCTCCATAACGCCAAGAGGGGCGGGGCTGGTTTTGATCCTGTACTGGGAAGGATCTTCGAATCCGGCCAGGGAGGCGGCGTAGACGACGGCGTCGGAGAGGGTGCCGATTTCATCCACAATGCCGATGCCGATGGCGTCGGCGCCGGTCCAGACGCGGCCCTGGGCGATGGCATCGACCTGCTCCACTGTCATGTTGCGGTTCTCGGCCACCATGTTCACGAAGCGTTCATAGATGTCTTCCACGCTTGCCTGCAGGAAGGCGAGCTCGGTGGCGTCGAACGGACGGTTGAGGGCGTACATATCGCTGTGGGCGTTGGAGGCCACACTAACGAAGTTCACTCCCACTTTGCGCATGGTCTTGGAGAATTCCGGAATCATGCTGAATACGCCGATGGAGCCGGTGAGCGTGCTGGCGTTGGTGTAGATCTTACGGCAGCCGTTGGAGATCCAGTATCCGCCCGATGCGGCATAGTTGCCGTATGATGCCACAACCGGTTTTTCCTCGTTCAGGAGCGTCAGGGCGTCCTTGATCTTTTCGGAGGCGATGACGCTGCCGCCGGGAGAGTTCACGCGAAGGACCACGGCCTTCACGCTCTTGTCCTCACGGAGCTTGTCGATTTCCTGCACGAAGCGGTCTGCGGCGATCTTGTCGTATTCTTTACCATCCACTATGCTGCCATCGGCAAAGAAGATTGCCACATTGTTCTTGCCGGGGATATTTGTTGCCTTGAGCTCTGCATATTTGCTGAATGCGACCAGGTGGAGATCCTTTTTGTCGGACACCATGGCCTGCTCGCAAAGCTTGGCGATGAGTTCTTCCCTGCTCATGAGTCCATCGGCAAGGCCGCACTCCACGAAGTCTTCCGGGAGGTTGAGCCGGAGGTTGTCGACTATATCGTTGAGCTGGTCCAACGTGATGCCGCGGGACTTGGCGATTGCGCCGCCCATCACTTTCCACATCGACTCTATCATCACCCTGTTCTGCTCCATATTCTCGGCGGAGGGGGTGTTCTTGATGAACATCTCACCGGCCGATTTATATTTTCCGTGACGGATGAGCTGTACGTTGACGCCCAGTTTATCCAGTATGTCCTTTACGAACATCATGTTGCCGGCAAGGCCGATGACGGTGGAATTGCCGCCATGGAACGATGTGATATAGACTTTATCGGCCACAGATGCCAGATAATATGATGCGGTGGAAGGATTCTCAGTATATGCTATGACGGGTTTGCCGCTGGTGCGGAATTCCTCCAGCGCCGCACGGAATTCTTCCATGGTGGCGTTGCCTGCCGCGACTCCGTCGGCACGCAGGAAGATGAACTTCACGGCCGGGTCTTCAGCGGCAGCCTCAATCGCCTTCACGGCATCCCAGATGCCAACCGTTGCCCTGGTGTCCATGTTTCCGGAGGCGAAGGACGGCATTTGGTCGGTGGTCTGCTCGGCCAGTGTAAAATCGGCCATATTGATATCCAGGACGGCGTCGCGGGGCATTACGGTCTTGGATGAGCCGATGGCCATAGACCCTGCGATAAATAGGAAAAACAGGAAGCCGAGGATGTTCATCACCACGATTGCGGCGATAACGGCCAGCATGGTTCTTACGAATTCTTTCATTGTTTTATTTGTTTACGCTCACAAATATAAGTATCTTTGTGAGATTAAAAAAGATTGCATGGCACAGAAACCTTCAATTCCCAAGGGCACGCGCGACTTCGGCCAGGAGGAAATGGCGCGGAGAAATTATATATTCGACACCATCCGTTCGGTATTCCGCACTTTCGGGTACAGCGAGATTGAAACTCCGGCCATGGAGAACCTTTCCACCCTGCTGGGCAAGTATGGCGATGAGGGGGACAAACTCCTCTTCCGTATCCAGAACAGCGGCGAGAAAGCGGAGCTGCCCCCGGAGAAAGGCCTCAGGTACGATCTCACCGTGCCTTTCGCCCGCTATGTCGTGCAGCATCAGAACGAGATTTCATTCCCGTTCAAGCGTTTCCAGATCCAGCCCGTCTGGAGGGCCGACCGTCCGCAGAAGGGCCGCTACCGCGAGTTTTACCAGTGCGACGTTGATGTTGTGGGATCCACATCACTCTTAAACGAACTGGAGTTGGTGCAGATTGTGGACCGGGTGTTCACTCTGCTCGGAATCCGCGTGGCGGTAAAAATCAACAACCGCAAGGTTCTCACCGGCTTTGCGGAGATTGCCGGTGCGCCGGACAAGGTGGTTGACATCACCGTGGCCATCGACAAACTGGATAAGATCGGTCTGGAAAGCGTAGAAGCTGAAATGCGCGAAAAGGGCATTCCGGAGAGCGGAATCGAGGTTATCCGCCAGATTCTTGCGCTGTCCGGCAGCACGGAGGAGAAGATCGCCCGTATGAAGGAGATGTTCGATGGTGGCAGCGCATCAGGCGTAAAGTCGGAAATCGGCCTTGCCGGTCTGGCGGAGCTGGAGGAAACCTTCGGGCTCATAGGCACAGCCGGCATTTCCCAGCCTGTGGAACTGGACCTTTCGCTGGCCAGGGGGCTGAATTATTACACCGGCGCAATCTTCGAAGTAAAGGCTCTGGACTGGCCCATCGGCAGCATCTGCGGTGGTGGCCGATACGATAATCTCACCGGCATTTTCGGCCTTCCGGGCCTCTCCGGCGTGGGTATTTCCTTCGGGGCCGACCGCATCTACGATGTCCTCACCGGCCTGGAAAAATTCCCTGCCGGGCTTGGCTCAGCCACAACTCTGCTCTTCGCGGTGATGGGTGCCGATGAAATGCGCTACGTTATCCCAATCGCCCGGGAGCTGCGTGGCAAGGGCGTATCCGTCGAGATTTATCCGGAGCCCTGCAAGCTCAAGAAACAGTTCGATTATGCCGACAGGAAAGCGATTCCGTTCATTTCCATAAACGGAACGGACGAAATCGCTTCAAACACCGTGAATGTAAAGAATCTGCTCAGCGGGCAGCAGAAGGCTTTCCCTGCCGCCGACCTGGACGCTATTCTTGCTTTTTTGGCTTAGCTTCCCTGTTATCCACTTTCTTTCCGTACACCACCAGTCTCTGGAAGGTGTACTCCGTGATGAGGTTGAAGAAGAGGTTGAGGATGGTTACGAGATACTCGTTCCAGCCCAGAGTTTCCGCCAGATAATCTCCGCCCCACGTACTCACGGGGGTGAATACGGCATAGTATCCGGCAATCTTCAGCATCGCTATGGGCACGTTCACCGTACTCTTGAAAGTGAAGCGGCGGTTGATAAAGAAGTTCCAGATAATGGAGAGTATCAGGGCTATCAGGTAGCACGGCCAGTAACGCCATGTAGTAAGTTCATTGAGCAGGGTGAACGTAATGAACTCGATGGCACCGGCACTTGCCGATATAAGTGAGTACTTTATGGCTCTCCAGACTTCGCCGTCCCAGAAGCTTTTCTTACTTTCAGACATTGTCAGGTTCAGGTTAACGGGCGCAAAGTTACTCTTTTTTCGGCAAAACGGTACAAAAATTTGCTATTTCCAAAAATATGCGTACCTTTGCACTCCCATACCGCGGGGTAGAGCAGTCGGTAGCTCGTCGGGCTCATAACCCGGAGGTCGCAGGTTCGAGTCCTGACCCCGCTACTACAGAGGAAAAATCGAGAGGTTTTTCCTCTTTTTTTATTACCTTTGCAAAAACGCATTATCATGCAGATTCTACATAAATCAATAACACGGGCCGAGCTTGCGGCTTTGGCGGAGAACACCTTCGGTGACATGATAAAGTGTGTCGCTGATGTAAAGCTGGGGTTACTGGCCCTTGACGCCGAACTGCATGCCGATTTGGAGCGGTTGTTACTGGAAAATGGTTCTGCAGAAGAGAACTTATGGGGATTCAACCTGTATCCGGAAGAGGAAGGCGAGGATTTTATCGAGTATGATTCCTTAATCAATATCCGTTCTTGGCAGAATAATCCCTCTCGAGATGTGTTGGCCCCGGATGTCCGGGAAGCCATCAAACAGATTGTCGAACAGTTCATTATCGGATAGATGCAGCACACTTCCCTGGAAAACGGCCGATGGGCAGAGATGTCTTTCCCGCAGCAGATGGCCAACATCGGCAGCGAGACATCTCGTGTACTGAAGGCTCTCCATGCAGGCAAGGATTCCAGGGCGGAAGGGGCTTTTGCACGGGCTCTGGAACTGATTGACTTAACCATCAAGTACGGAAGATCTGGAAGCAGTCTGGTTGCCAGGAGCGCCATGTGGGAAGAACTCTGCAGATTCAGGGAATTATTCTGCGCCTCCTTCCTGTCACGCAATCTTGCCGATCTGGCTCTCCTGAACAAGTACCTGGATCGATTTGCATACATCCTGAATTAGTTCAGAGCATTATCTTCAACACGTTGTGCGAATCCATCCAACCTCAGAAGGTCTTCAAAAAAGGATGTTTTAGATTCTTTTGGTATTATGAATATCCGATTGGAACAGCCCAAGGACTGGCGGGAGGTGGAGAACCTCACGCGGGAGGCATTCTGGAACGTTTATCGGCCCGGATGCCAGGAGCATTTTGTGCTCAATCAGTATAGAAACAATCCGGCTTTCATCCCGGAGTTGGACTTTGTGATGGAGGATGGCGGCCGCATTATCGGCCACGTGATGTTCTCCAAGGCAGAAATCAAGCTGGCCGACGGCACGGCCTTCCCTTCATGGACATTCGGCCCCATCAGCATACATCCGGACTATAAGCGCAAGGGCTACGGGCTCAAGTTGTTGCAATATGCGCTGGAAAAGGCCCGGGAGATGGGCGTGGGTCTGCTGCAGATGGAAGGGAACATCGAATTTTACAAGCTCGCGGGCTTTGACCTGGCCAGCAAACTGCGGATTCATTACCACAGCGAACCGGCCGATGCCGAAGTGCCGTATTTCCTTGCCCAGGAACTGATTCCCGGCTATTGGGGAGAGCGCGAGGGAACCTATTGCCCGCCTGCCGGCTACTTTGTGGCCGATGCGCAGCCGGAAGCCTTTGCAGCATATGAGGCCTGTTTCCCGCCCAAGGAGAAACACCTGGTCCCCGGTCAGCTTCCCCAGTTCTGCCAGAGCTGCGGCATGCCCCTTACCAAAGACGAAGACTGCGGCCACAATGCCGACGGCAGCATCAACTTCGACTACTGCCAGTATTGTTACCAGGACGGCAAGTTCCTGCAGGAGTGCACCATGGATGAGATGATCGACCACTGCGCCCAGTTCGTGGACGAAGTGAACAAGATGATGCCCGAACCCATGACCGCCGAGCAGTACAAACAGATGATGCGCGGCTTTTTCCCGATGCTCAAACGCTGGAGAAAATAAAATCGGTACTCGGGATCAAAAAAGCCCTCAAAATGATCCCGAAACGGCAAAATAGCAATCTCGGGATCAAAATCGGCCTGAAATTGATCCCGAGATTGGAAACTCAGTCTCGAAACCACTTATTTGTTGCAGAACTTGCCGGCGAAGAGGATGGCGCCGGTGCTGGATTCGGTTATGAGGTAGAGGAAGGGATGGTCGGCGTGGAAGGTGAATTCGGGACCGCCGGCAGCCATTTTGCCGAAGGCGGCGACTGATACCGCGGCGGCTTCGGTGCCTTCTTCATCGACCTTGATTATGGCGTCCTGCTGAACGAAGTACAGGTACAGGGGAATGCTGGACAGAGCGGAGAAATCGGCATTCGCCGGGCTGAAGGCGCTGGGCATTCCCATGGCGGAGAGGATGTCATTTAGCTTGATGTGATACTTGGTTTCGAAGCGGGGGAACCAGAGGTCCACCTTGGGGTAGAACATATTGGAGCGGAAGTCCTGCCATGAGGTTTTCTTAAGGAAGTCGATGACATCGGCAACTTTGTATCCCGTTCTGGGAAGGACGGCGATCATGGAGTATGCGCCGTTGCCGTAAGGCATGCTGACGGCCTGGAAGACATCGTTTTCCGTGTACGCGAAGGTCTTGTCGGACATTTTCATCATCTTCACCTTTGATGCGTTGCCGGCTTCATCGGTAAAGGTCTCTTCGGAAGTGGATTTCTTGGAGAACTGGTTTTTCCACACGCCCTTGAAGTACAGGGCGTTCATAAGGTATACGGGGATATCCGTGGAGATATCGTCCAGAACCGAGGGAATCATCTTGTTTGTGTTCCTGGAAGCCCAGCCGTTGATGGTCTTGAGTGCATCGGCGCTTTTGGAGAAGTCCAGGTTGGCGATTTCCGCCTTGTAGTACTTGCTCACGTTTGTCTTGTAGGAGTCCAGCACGGGGAAGCCCTTATCGGCAAACAGGGCATTGGCGATGTTCAGCTTGGTCTTTTTGTCCAGGTTGGGGAGTTGCTCGAGCATTGAAAGGCTGTATTTGTCCACATCGGCCTTCTCGCCGGCGCCGTATCCGAGGACGGTGCATATTTCATCGGCAGTCTGCGTCTGGGCGCCGTCCAGCACCATTCCAAGCAGGAACTGCATGCTGAGAGGGGAGATTATGTAATTGACCTTGGTGGATTCATCTATCCTGTCGATGAATTCGAAAGCGAAGGAATTGCCCTTCTGAACGTATTCGGCCGATTTGGTCGTGAGGTCCAGGGCCTTGTAGGGATTGGTCTTTTCACTGTCGATCTTGTCGCATGCGACGACCAGCGCGAGAGCTAAAATAAGAATGTGTTTCATATGCCGATGTTTTTTCAGATGGTAAATATAGCAATAATTTTTTACGGACAGCTATTTTGAAAAGTTCAAAAATACCTATATCTTTGCGGATATGTCATTGCAAGGCGGTAAAATACCCACTCTGGAAGAGTTCCGTACGCTGCTCAGGAAGCACGACCTCAAGGTTACGGGGCAGAGGCTTGCGGTGCACGAGGCCATGATAAACCTCGGGCATGCATCGGCCGATATGGTCGTGGAGGAAATCCGCAGGCAGGGGCCGGTGAAGGTCACTGTGGCGTCGGTATACAACATCCTTTCCCAACTGGCCGATTTCCGCATTTACGGAAGGCGGCTGTCGGCAAACAGCAAAATGTACTTCGATGTCAATATCGGCAAGCATCTGCACCTGTACGACAGGGAGAACCACCGCTACCGTGACATAATGGACGATGAACTCATGGAACTGGTGCAGGCCCATCTGCGCAGGCACAAGTTCAAGGGGTTTACGGTTGAAGACATAGACATTCAATACATCGCACGGCCGTCAAGGAGGGGCCGCACATCATGAAAAGAACAGTTTCATTACTGGCATTAACAGCACTTGTGATTCTCACCTCATGCTGGAAAAAGGACGATACCATCCTTTACAGGGACGTCACCATGGCCACTGCAACAGGCTCTTCCCAGTTCGTTACGGATTTGGGAATTACCTACAATGTGGTTAAAAGCGAAGTCGAAGGCGATTTCTCCGGGCTTGGAAGAGTGCTCATATACTGCAATGTGCTCAAGTATACCGGCACGAATGAGTTCGATATCCAGCTTGTGAACCTTATTACTCCGCTGAATAAGGATGCGGTGGCAACAAGCACCCTCACGAAACCGGACGACGGCCTTGGAAACGACCCCATCGGCATTTCTGCCGCATGGGTGAGCGGCGGCTACCTGAACATGAGCATAGGTGTCCTGATGCTGGACGAAGAAAAAGAGCACAGGATCAATCTGGAGTTCGATGATACCGCCCCTGCCGATACCCTTCGTTTCACGCTCAGGCACGATGACGGGATGCCGGACGACATGAACGTAATCGCCGAAGACAGCAAAATCGGTGTCGCTTACGTTACCTTCCCCATAGCCAAGCTTCTTCCTGAAGGCGTGAAAACCCTGCCCATCAAGTTGACATGGACATGGGACAAGGAGTATTGCTCCAAGGACGATTTAAAACTGTAGCATGAAGAAGAAACTTATCGCAGCGGCCGCGGCCCTGCTCATCATGGTGCCGGCGTTTGCCGTACTCAGCGAAAAAGACCTGTCGCAGACCCTGTCCGTGCTGCGTTACGAGCTCTGTTCCGCCTACAAGGCCGCGACTGAGCGCTCGGCCAGGTTCAAGGGAAACAAGGACCGCCAGCACGCACGTCTTGTGAAGATGATGCAGCAGAGCAATGAACTGTCGCTCATGCTGTATTCCCAGAAGCAGGACTATACGTTCGATATGACGTATGCGCTCAACGAGGTGTCCAAGCAGTACGAGGATTTCTCTTCCAGAAAGCTTCCGTTCGACGACATCGTGAGGCGCCTGGATATCGACATCGACAGGTATGACCGCCTTATCCACACTCTCCGCAGCCTTCCTCCTTCCATGACCATAGAGTATGTGGACAGTACCGGAAACGTGGTTTACCTGAATCAGGACGCCCCCGCAAGGCCTGTTCCGGATTCTCTGGCCGGTCACGGACGAGGTCCCAGGCCCGAGGCTTCGGAGAGCCAGTTCATGCTGGACTCCATGGGCAGGATCGACCGTGACAGCTGCCTCTTCTATGCCCAGTTCCTGCTGGACAACTGCCTGCAGCAGAAAGAGCGGCTCGTGCGCGACAGCACCAGTTACAGGGAAACAGCCGATATGCTTAAAGCGGCATACGATTACGCTCAGGACCGCTATAAGACGGTCCAGACCAGGATTTTCAAGGAGGGACAGACCAACTATTTCACCCTCCTGAAGTTCTTCCCCAGGTACTGGAGACAGGCATCGGCCGATGCAAAGGACAAATACAGCCAGAGCGGGGACGGAGCAAGGGTGCACAGTCAGTGGCGCGGCCCCATGGTGATCGGCTTCGGAGGCTTTGCGCTGTTCTATCTCGTGCTGTCGGCACTCCTTGCCGTTGGCTTCATGGCCATCTTCTCCAAGAGGATTGCGTTCCTGCGCAAATCGGCACTTGCGAACAACCGATTTGCAACTACCATTATCATTGCGGTGCTGATCTTCTCCCTGACGATAATGATCGCCAGCGCGGCTTCTACACAGCATTTCTTCAGCATGGCCTCGAGGCTGCTCATCGAATTCGCATGGATGCTGGCATCCATCCTGATTTCGCTGGTCATCCGCTACAAGGACGAGTCGGTGAAGAAGGGTATCGCCATGTATCTGCCTGTGCTGCTGATGTGCCTTATCATCATCGGCCTGCGCATTGCCTTCATCCCGAACAGCCTGATGAACATCATCTTCCCGCCGCTGCTTCTGCTGTTTGCGGTCTTCAATGGGATTATGCTCAAGGTGTCCACAAAGAAAGTGAAGTCCGGAGACCTTATTTTCGGATGGGTGTCGATGGCAGTCATGCTTGTGACGCTGGTGGTGGTGTTCCGCGGATTCGTGCTGCTGGGAGTCCAGCTGCTCATCTGGTGGTTCTTCCTGCTTACCCTGCTTCAGACAATCACAGCAGTGTACGACCTGCTGACTCTTTTCTATGAGAACCATATCCGCGATGCCTGGAAGAAATACATCGAGAACCATCCGGAGCTTCCTCACAGGACCGATGAAGACCTCATCGCCGTTACGTGGCTGCACTCGCTCATAAAGACTTCGCTGTTGCCGATAGCCATAGTGCTGTCGCTGCCGCTGAGCCTTTACATGGGCGCCGGAGTATTCGATCTTACTGGAGTATTCAAGGAGTATTATGCATATCCTTTCCTCAATGTAGAGGGTTATATAAGCCTTTCCTTCTCCAAGATAGTGCTCGTGGTGGTTCTGTACTTCATCTTCAGGTATATAAACTATGTGGCCAAGGCTATTTACAGGATACTGAAGATCAAGGCGGTCCTCAAGAAGTCGGAAGTGGGAGTGTTCAGCGAGAATGAAGTGAACTTCACCCTTGCAGGCCACATCATCGGCATTATCCTCTGGGGTATATACGTGATTACGCTGTTTATCCTGCTCAAGATTCCTACAACGGCAATCAAGGTTGTGGGTGCGGGCCTGGCAACCGGTCTGGGATTCGCAATGAAGGATATACTGAACAACTTCTTCTACGGCGTGCAGCTGATGAGCGGCCGTCTGCGTGTTGGCGACTATATCGAATGCGACGGCATCCGCGGAAAGGTGGACAGCATCAACTACCAGAGCACGCAGATTGTGGCAACAGACGGCGCCGTGATGGCATTCCCCAACGCAACCCTGTTCAACAAGAACTTCAAGAACCTTACCCGCAACCACTCATACGAGCTGCTTCAGTTCCCTGTGGGCGTTAAGTATGGCTCTGATGTGGAACAGGTGCGCAAGATCATCCTCGAAGCCATGGAGCCCCTCCGTACCCGCGACAAATACGGCCGCGAGGTAGTGGAACCCAAGTTCGGCATCCAGGTGCGTTTCGACGGCTTTGGCGACAACAGCGTAGATCTCACCGTCCTGCAGTTTACTACTGTGGAAGAGCACTTCACTTTCGCAGCAAGAGCTAAAGAGGTGATTTACAATGCATTGAACGAACATGGAATTGAGATTCCTTTCCCTCAGAGGGACATCTATCTCAAATCCATGCCGGATTCCGGAGAGGAAAAATAAGATTTTTCTCCCGCGGCGCTTGCAAGGAACGAAATTTTTCGTACCTTTGCAGTCCCTTACATGGTGGATGTAGTTCAGCTGGTAGAGCATCGGATTGTGGTTCCGAGTGTCGTGGGTTCGAGCCCCATCATCCACCCCCTATGAAAGAACGACCTGCCTGGCGGGTCGTTCTTTTTGATAAATAATTGCTATATTTGTAGGCTAAAAGCATATAAATGGAAGAGCGTGTTAAATGCCTGATACTGGGCGGGGGACCTGCGGGGTTCACCGCGGCGATTTATGCCTCCAGGGCCGGTTTGGAGCCGGTTCTGTATGAGGGGATCCAGCCGGGAGGGCAGCTCACGACCACTACGGTGGTGGAGAACTTCCCGGGGTTTCCCGGGGGAGTGGACGCGTTCTCCCTTATGGATTCCATGCGGCAGCAGGCGATAGGCTTCGGCGCATCAGTGAGGCAGGGAACTGCCGTGAAGGCGGAGCTGGAAACACGTCCGTTCCGCATCACGCTGGACGGCGGGGAAGAGATTCTTGCGGATACTCTTATCATAGCCACCGGGGCAACGGCCAATTACCTGGGCCTTCCTTCGGAGGAGAAGTACAAGGGCGCAGGCGTATCGGCATGTGCGGTTTGTGACGGGTTCTTTTACCGCAAGCGCACCGTGGCTGTGGTCGGAGGAGGGGATTCGGCATGCGAAGATGCCCTGTACCTTGCCGGCCTGGCGGCCAAAGTGTATATGATTGTCCGCCGCAATGTGTTCCGTGCGTCCAGGGTGATGCAGGACAAGGTGCTGGCAAACCCCAAAATCGAGGTCCTCTGGCACAGCCAGGTGGAAGAGGTCATGGGCGACGGCACCGCCGTCACAGGCCTTAGACTTGTCCACAAGGACGGCAGTCACAGCGAGATTGCTGTTGACGGGCTGTTCTTAGCTATCGGCCATCATCCCAATTCGGAACTCTTCTCCCTTGATGTGGATGAAAAGGGATACATTATAACCGAGGGAAAAACCTCGCACACGTCGGTGGAAGGCGTATTCGCTGCCGGCGACGTGCAGGATCCCCGCTATCGGCAGGCCGTCACGGCCGCAGCATCCGGCTGCATGGCCGCACGCGATGCTGAAATGTTTTTGCAGCAACAATGAACAAGATGAGATATATCACAATTGCTCTTACGGCAGCGGTCATGCTGGCGGCTATCGCCTGCGAATCGCAGTATGAGGCCCTGCTCTCGAGCCACGACTCGGACGCCAAATACAAGGCGGCGATGGAGTATTTCAACAACAAGCGTTACCAGAGAGCTTCCCAGCTTTTCGAGTCGCTGGCGGTTCTTACCAGCGGCACGGAAAGGGACGATACCGTCCAGTACTACTGGGGCCTGAGCAACTACCGCTACAAGGATTACTACACGGCCCAGAGCAACTTCACCAAGTTCCTGGAGAACTTCCCCCTGAGCCCCTTTGCCGAGGATGCCAGATTCCTGCGTCTGGACTGCATGTACAGGGCAACCTATCGCTATGAACTGGACCAGGCTCCCACCAAGGCATGTCTTCAGGCAATCGAGGAATACACCAGGGAATACCCGGCCGACTCCCCGCATCTGGAAGCCTGCCGCCTGATGAAGGAAGACCTCCTCGAACGCCTTGACCGCAAGGCCTATGAAGCCGCCAGGCTGTACTACAAGATGGAAGACTACAAGGCATCTCGCGTGGCCTTCCGCAATGTCCTCAAGGATAATTCGGAGAACAGGTACAGGGAGGATATCCTTTATTATACTGCGATGTCGTCTTACCATTATGCCAGACTCAGCGTTGAGGCAAAGCAGAAAGAACGCTACCTGGTGTTCATGGACGACTATCTCAACTTCATCGGTGAATACCCTGAATCGCATTATCGCAGCGAACTGGATACCGTTCACAAGAGGGTGCTCAAGGCCCTTGGCCGTTACACCGGGGATGAATCCACCGAGCAGTAACGAAAATTTTTGAAACAACCCGCGCTGCAGCGGCGTAATTAATATCGGACAGAAAAAATAAACTATATGGATACAAAGAAAAAAGTCCCTACAAACACCATTACCAGGGACATCAAGAACCTTGCGGCTCCTACCGGAAACATCTACGAGTCGGTGGTAATCCTCTCCAAGAGGGCAAACCAGATTGCTGCGGCCGAAAAGCGCGAACTCACCAAGAAACTGGAAGACTTCCGCAACGACCGTGACACCATGGAAGAAGTCTTCGAGAACAAGGAGCAGATCGAAATTTCCAAGTACTACGAGCGTCAGCCCAAGCCGGGCCTCGTAGCCATCTCCGAATTCGAGAACGGCGACCTGGTGTACAAGCAGGCCAACAACGAAGCCTAGATGCTTTCCCGTCTCCAAGTTAGGAATTATGTCCTGATAGACTCTCTGGAAACCAGCTTTCCGGAGGGTCTGATCATTATTACCGGGCAGACCGGCGCCGGCAAGTCCATCCTTATGGGCGCCCTGTCGCTGTGCCTGGGAGCAAAGGCCGATGCTTCCATGATCGGCCCGGACGGGGATTCCTGTGTGGTGGAGGCGGTATTCGAGGCAGGGGACGATGACGCCCTGAAGGAAAAACTCCAGGCCGATGACCTCCCCTGGCAGGACGGCCATCTGGTAATCCGCCGCGTGGTGCACTCCAGCGGCCGTTCCCGCAGTTTCCTCAATGACGAGCCGGTAACGCTTGCCCGTCTTCAGGAAGTGTCGTCGCATCTTGTCGACGTCCATGCCCAGCATCAGACTCTTTTGCTTCAGGATCCTTCGTTCCGCATGAAGCTCCTGGACCATTTTGCCGGCAACAAGGCCCTTCTGGAAGAATGCGGCCAGGCTTGGGCCGACTGGCAGAAGGCCAGGAAAGAACTTGCCGATGCCGAATCCCGCCTCCGCAGCCTGGAAGCCGACAGGGACTACAACCAGGCCCGTTATGAGCGTCTTGAGGCCGCTTCATTGAAGGAAGGCGAACTCGCGGATCTGGAACAGCGCCAACAGCAGCTCGCGCACGCGGAAGAAATAAAGGAAGTGCTCGAAGGGGCCAGGGGCCTCATGGAAACAGAAGACGGCACTCCGCTTCCGGCACTCCTGAAAGATGTCGTCCGTAAGCTGGAAAAGGGTTCCAGATTTATTCCCCAGCTGCAGCAGCTGGCGGAAAGGCTGGAATCGTCGCGTCTGGAAATCGAGGACATATCGGCAGAAGTGGAAAGCGCATCCGAAAAGATAGAAGTGTCGCCGGCGGCATTGCAGCAGGTGGAAGACAGGATGTCGCTCATATATGACCTCATGAAGCGCTATGGCGTGAATTCCGAACAGGAACTCATTTCAGTTCGCGACAGCCTGGCCGAAGCCCTTGCCGGCAGCAGCGCACTCGCAGAAGACATGGAAGCCCTGAGAAAGAGGGAATCGGCCTGTGCCGATGCCTACCGCCGCTCTGCCTCCTCGCTCCATGACGAAAGGGAAAAGGCCTGCGCACCGTTCTCTGCATCGGTACTGGAGTCTCTGCGTTTCCTGGAACTGGAGAACTGCCGCTTCATTACCCGGGTATCGGCATCAACGCCATCGGCAACGGGTACCGATACGGTGGAATTCCTCTTCTCGGCCGGCTCCAACGAGCCTGTGGATGTGGCAAAGGGTGCATCGGGCGGTGAACTGTCCCGCATCATGCTCAGCCTCAAGGCTATGCTGGCCAAATACACGTCCATGCCCACTATGGTTTTCGACGAAATCGACACCGGCGTCTCCGGCAGCGCGGCCGACAGGATGGGTTCCATGATTTGCTCCATGGGCAAGGACATGCAGGTGTTCGCAATCACCCATCTTCCCCAGGTGGCGGCAAAGGGCAAAGCGCATTATCTGGTGAGCCGCGAGGACGGCCGCACCGGCATTTCCCGTATCTCCGGCGAGGAAAGGGTAATGGAGATATCCAGAATGCTAAGCGGCTCCCGTATCACGGAAGCCGCCATAGAGAATGCCAGGGTCCTCATTTCCGAGGGCTGAGCTATTTAACCATTACCATGCTCATATCCGGATTGTAGATGATCCTCCTGATGGCTCCGTTTGAAAGGGAGCCGTTTTCGTGTCTGTTGAACAGGAAGTCCAGGTGGAGCATGCACACCTTGTTCTTGTCAAGGTACTTCTTCCATTTGTCGCCGTACTGCGCAATCATGCTGATGAAATAGTAGGCGGTATCGTATCCCTGGAAGGCGAACTGGCTGGGCTCGGTATTGTACAGTGCCCTGAAGGCAAGGATGAACTTGTTCACATCAGGATCGTCATAATCCACATAGTATGCAGTGGTGAGATGCAGGGAGGTCTGGTGATAATAGTTGTTGTCCACCGCATCCAGCAGCCTGAGCTTGGAGGTGCCGTAAGAGGTGATCTTGTAGCCCTTGTTGTTCATCAGGCTCAGATTGAGCATGGCATCAGATACGAAACTCTCGTTCTCGGAAGCCACCACAAGATGGTTCATACGGCCTTTCTGCAGCATGGATTCCAGGCGTGAACGGATTCTTGTACCTTCTGAAACGCTGTAGGCCAGTATCTCGTAGTTGAGACCTCTGGCGGTGATGGCGTCCTTCAGGGCTGTGCAGATGGCGGAACCGCCTTTCTCGCACAGGATGACAATGTTCTCGCCGTCATTGCGGGTTTCATCCAGCCATTGGGCAAGTTCCAGATACTGGTTTTCGATGTACGAAGGAGCCTGGATGAAATTGGGGAACGAATCCCTGAGGACTACAGCTTTCTGATCCAGGGGAGAGATAACGGTGGTTTCTCCGTCCAGGCGTTCCAGGACGGCGTTGAGGTCCTGAAGGGAAACGGGGCCCAGAACGAAATCGTTCTTGGAAAGCTGGTATGCGCTGGGCATTCCGGCCTTGGTGTCGAAAGCGGTGAGATGCGTGAATATGCCTTCCGCCTGAAGATCCCTCAGGGCGAGGAGAACCCCGGCGTAGAAATCCATGTTCATGGAACTTGACCGGCCTTCGGCATTGAAGGGGAGCGCCAGGGCGATGTTGACCGTGGATTTGCCCACAATGGTGTCATCGTCTTCCGGGATAAGATCATCGCCGATGACGTAGTCGGTTACCGAAACGGTATCCGGCTCTGCCGGCTGCGAGACTATGGTAATGTCTTCATCCACCTCCGGAGCGTCCTGGGCGGCTGCAATCTCTTCGGGAGAGAGCGGGATGTAGATGACCTGACGGCGGTTGAGCTTGGCGGAATCCATGTGGTTGAACTCCATCAAGGCTTCCACGGTGAGGCCGTACATTGCGGCTATATCGTCGATGGTCTCATACCACTTTACGAGATGCTCCTTATATGTGCCTTTCTCCGGGATGTACACACTATCCTCCGTTTCAGCGCTTTCCTGTTCCTTAAGGGGAATGAGGATGATGCTTCCCTTGAGCAGGCCCGTTCTTTGAAGCGTGGGGTTGGCGTTGTAGATGTCGTCCACGCTCACTCCATATGCTTTGGCAATGGAATACAGGGTTTGTCTCTCCTGCACGGAGTGGGACAGGTAAACCTTTCCGTTAACCGTAACCTTTTCCGTGGACACCGTAACCGGTACGGGCTCATAGGCCTGGGCCCTGAGCACGGGAGAAGCCGCCATGGAGGCGAGGCAGACAAACGCGGTCGCAAGTATAATTCCGGTTCTGGTCATATATGCGTGTTCTTAAATTTCTTTTGCAAAGGCCGTGAGGGATGAGCAAAACCTGTTCCACGACAGCCTTTCCTTTTCCTTTTTAATTGCCTCCCTGCACGCGTGTGCGATGGAAGGGTCTTCAAAGTAGCGCACAATCTCTTTCCTCACGTCTTCCGGGTCCGCTTTGGGGGCCACCAGGCCGGTTCCACGGTCCCCGATGGTTTCCCTGAGCCCGCCCACGTCCGTGACGATAAGCGGAACGTCAAAGTGGTATGACGCGGCGCTTATCCCGCTCTGCGTCGCAGTGCGGTATGGCAGCACCGAAACATCTGCGGCGCTGAAGTACAGTTTCACTTCCGAATCCCTGATGTATTTGGGAAAGACTTTTACCCTGTCTTTCCCGGGAAGGGAATCCAGAATGCGCTGATACTTGTCAAATGCGCCGTATGGTTCTCCCGCCACAATCAGCTGGTAGTCTTCCGGAAGGCCCCGGAATGCTTCCAGCAGTATGTCAAGCCCCTTGTACTCCCGGATGAGCCCGAAGAAAAGGAGCGTCTTCCTTTCCGGATCCAGGCCAAGTTCCCTGCAGGCGTCCTCCCTTTTCATCCGCTCCCCGAAATGGCTGTACACGGGGTGGGGGAGTATCCTGTACCGGGCGTCCGGTACCAGGGACACAAGGTCTTCCGCTACCGATGCCGTCATGGTAATGTACCCGTTGCAGCCCTTCAGGAAATACTTCGACAGGGGTTTGTCGAAAAAGTGGGGTTCGTGCGGAGTTACATTGTCCAGGATGGCTATGCTCTTGCAGCCGGTGTGGCGCGCCACGTATCCAAGCGAGGGAGCGAACCACGACATCCAGTACCTCAGTATAAGGAGGTCCGGCTGCCACTGCCTGATGAGTCTTGCCGTCTTTGCCCAGGTGGAAGGGCGGATGGTATCCAGCACCGCGGTGCTTTCCACCGGTTTTGCCTCGTCTTCCGGAGTTACATACTGCGTTTTCCCCGGAAACAGGGCCTTTGGGTACTGGCGCGTGAAATTGAACGCCCGAACCTCATTGTCCCTGCCCAGTTCCTCATGTATGCACGCGTTGAACTGGGCTATTCCTCCCCTGAGGGGGTAGAAACTGGACAGTATGGCAATTCTCACCGCTGCAGACTATTCGGCAGATGCAGTTGCGTCGCCGCCTTTGTCCTTGTTGCGGACGTACTCGTCGTTGAGACCCTTGAGGATTTCTTCAGTGATGTCAAGGGAAGCGCTGCCTGCTACGACAGGAGCGGTGAGGAGGTCTCCGCTGGTGGTGAGGATGAGCGAGAACTGCTTTTCCTCGTTGTATTTCTGGATGTACTCGTTGATGGCGTTCATGATGTTGTTGAGCATTACCTGCTGCTCTTCAGCCATCTCCTTCTGTTTCTCCACCACATACTTCTGGTATGACTGCTGTTGCTGCTGCAGTTTCTGCTGCTGGGCCTGTGCCACGCTCTGGGTGAGGAGACCTTTCTCGAGCTTGTTGTTGAAGTCGTTGAGCTCCCTGGTGAGCTTGTTCTCGCGACGGGTGATTTCCGCCTGGATGCTGTTCACCTTGGTTTCCACCACGGCACGGAGGTCGTTGGCCATGTCATACTCCGCCATAACGCGGTCGATGTTGAAGAATACGATGCTGCCTGCAACTGCAGTGCTGTCATTGAGGATGGGGTCTCCCGACGGTTTGGGAGTGTTCTCGTTGCAGGAAGTGAAGCTGAGGCCCGCCAGAATGGCGATGGCGCTCAAAAGTAGGATGTTCTTTTTCATTATTTAACGTTAAATTGTTTTCAGTTGAACTCGCAAAGATAGCTATTTTTTGCGGATTTCCGAAAGATACGCCTGAATCGTTCTCTCGAGGCCCATATAAAGGGCGTCGCTTATGAGAGCATGGCCGAGGGAGACTTCCTCGGTCCAGGGTATCTGCTGTACGAAATATGCCAGATTCTCCAGCGACAGGTCGTGTCCGGCGTTGAGGCCGAGGCCGCTGGAGCGGGCCTGCCTGGCCGCTTCCACGTAGCGGGCAATGGCAATTTCCGGGTCCAGGGGATACTCCGCGGCATAATCGGCCGTATAGAGTTCCACCCTGTCCGCTCCGCAAAGAGCGGCTCCTTCGGCCATGTAGGGATCCGGGTCGATGAAGATGGAAACCCTTATGCCCTTAGCCTTGAAGCGTGCGCACACATCGGCAAGGAATTCCCTGTTTTTCCAGGTGTCCCATCCCGCGTTGGAAGTGATGGCGTCGTGGGCGTCGGGAACCAGAGTCACCTGGTCCGGCACCACTTCTTCAACCAGGTCGATGAAGGAGGGGATGGGATTGCCTTCTATGTTGAATTCGGTGGTTACCAGAGGGCGGATCTGCCTTACGTCGCTGTACCTGATATGCCTTTCATCAGGCCTGGGATGCACCGTGATTCCCTGTGCGCCGAAGCGCTCGCAGTCAAGTGCCGCCTTGCATACATCGGGGACGTTGCCGCCGCGTGCGTTGCGTATAGTGGCTATTTTGTTGATGTTGACGCTGAGTCTTGTCATAATTTGTCTGTAAAGGTTCACAAAAATAATGAAAATTGTAAATAAAGTGTTATTTTTGAAGCCCGTTTTAAAAGATTTCTCGACTTCGCTCGAAATGACAAAATGAAAATAGGCTACTTTATCCTCAACGAAGAGCTCCTTGGAGAGCCGCGCATGCTGAAACTTCTCAAAGAACTGGAAGCAGCATCCTACGAGGTCTACCCCATACACACCAAGTCCGACGTCCGTCCGGAGACAGACCTAGTCCTGTCGATGGGCGGAGACGGCACGTTCCTGTCGGCCGCGCACATTGTTTCCGACATCGGCCTTCCCATCCTGGGAGTGAATTTCGGCCGCATCGGCTTCCTTTGTGAAAACAGGCCGGAGGCGGTGCTGGAGGCCATTATGGAAGGCTCGTTCACAATCGAGTACAGAACGGTTCTCAATGCCACCCTCAAGGGCCATGGCGCACGCCAGAACATCGGCATGCTGCCTTATTCCATCAACGAGGTGGCGGTACACCGCAGCGGTCCTTCCATGCTGGGCATCCACGTAACCGTGGGAGGGGAGAGTCTTCCCACCTATTGGGCCGATGGCCTTATCGTGGCCACTTCTTCCGGCTCAACCGCATATTCCCTCAGCGCAGGCGGACCTATCTGCATGCCGGATTCAAAGGTTATCGTACTGGCTCCTATCGCCCCGCACAACCTCAACGTACGCCCTCTCGTGCTGCCGGAAACGGCAAAGATCGACATCAGCATCGAAACCCGCGACAAAACGGCCATCATGACCACCGACAACCGTACTTTCGAGATGGATCCGGACTGGTCGGTCCATGTGGAGATGGCACAATTTTCGCTCAAACGCATCCGCCTCGCGGAGACGGGTTTCGTACAGGCCCTGTCGTCACGTCTCTTCTGGGGAGAAGACATTCGCAATAATGGATAGCAACGAGAGAATCCCGGTACATGTGTCCATAATCATGGACGGAAACGGCCGATGGGCGAAGGCCCGCGGCAAGGAAAGGGTGGCCGGCCATATGGAGGGCGTAGGCAGCGTCCGCGCCGTGGTGGAAGCCGCAGCGGAAACGGGGGTGAAATACCTTTCCCTTTATGCCTTCTCGGAGGAGAACTGGGGCCGTCCCGCAGCCGAAGTCGATACCCTTATGTCTTTGATGATGAAGTCGATAAGGGATGAATGCGCTACTTTCCTGAAGAACGACATACGCTTCGTGGTGCTGGGCAACCGCGCCCGCCTGTCGGACAAGCTAAACGCCGCCATCGACGGAATGATGCAGGAAACCGCACATTGCAAGAGGCTTACCGTTATCGTTTTCCTGAGCTACAGCGGGAAATGGGACATCCTCCAGGCGGCGGCAAAAGCCGCGGCGGAGCTCGGCCCGGAAAAAATGGCCGCTCTGGACGAGGAAGGCTTCAGCCGTTACCTTGTCACCGCCGGCATTCCGGATCCGGACCTGCTTATCCGCACCTCCGGCGAGCAGCGCATTTCCAATTACCTGCTCTGGCAGTGCGCTTATACGGAATTCCTGTTCACGGACGTGCTGTGGCCGGATTTCCGGAAAGACGAATTCAGGGCGGCCCTGAAGGAATATGCCGGCCGCGACCGCAGATATGGTAAAGTCAAATGAAATTGCTATATTTGCAGATTGATAGATTGAATACAGACGGATGAATATAAGACGTACAGGCCTTCTCCTAACCCTCGCTCTCCTGACGGCCCCGATGTGGGCGCAGACGTCACGGAGCGGCATTGAGGTGGACTATAACCACCCCAGGGAATATGTAGTGGGCGGAGTCGGCGTGGAAGGCAACAACTACTTCTCCGAGAGCCAGATAGTCCAGCTGTCCGGGCTTCGGGCCGGCGCTAAGGTGACCGTTCCCGGAGAGGATATCACCTCCATCGTCCGAAGGATCTGGGCGCAGCGCTACTTCCAGGACGTATCCGTCGTGGTGGATTCCCTCAGCTCCCAGAAAGATACTGCATGGCTCAAGATATGCATCGTGGAACGCCCCAGGGTGTCCCGCTGGACATTCACCGGTGTTCGAAGCGGCGAGAAGAAAGACCTTCAGGAAAGGCTTAACCTCCGCCCCGGACGCGAGTTCTCGGACTATGTGCGTTCAACTTCCGTGGACATTATCAAGCGCTATTACAAGGAAAAGGGCTACCAGCTGTGCGAAGTGGACGTGGAAGTGTCGGAAGACACTCTTGTCCGCAGGGCCATCCGCGTGAACTTCGCGGTTAACAAGGGCAACAAGATACGTGTCCGCCACATAAACTTCAGCGGCAACGACGACGTGTCGGAGTACAAGCTTTCCAAGAACATGAAAGACACGCACTCCAACCGCTGGTATAACCTGTTCAAGAGCAAAAAGTTCAAGGAAAAGGAATACCAGACGGACCGCCGTACCGTTATCGAGGCCTTCAATGAGGCCGGCTACCGCGACGCACGCCTTGTGAGGGATTCCGTATACTTCGAGGATGAAAAGCACATGGCCATCGACATGGAGTTCGAACAGGGCCGGCGCTATTATTTCCGCAATATCACATGGACGGGCAATTCGGTGTATTCCACCGATGTGCTCAACAGGGTGCTCCAGATTGAAAAGGGCGATGTCTACGACATGGTAACCCTGGACAAGCGCCTGCACGGCGGCGGCAAGCAGACTGATTACGACGTTTCCAAGCTGTATCGCGACAACGGCTATCTGTTCATCCAGGTTAACGCCGTGGAGGTTTGCATCCAGAACGACAGCGTAGACGTGGAAATCCGCATCTCGGAAGGCAAGCCCGCAACCCTGAACAACATCATCATCAACGGCAACGACCTCACAAACGAGAAGGTTGTCCGCCGTCAGGTGATGACGCGCCCGGGCTATCTGTACAGCCAGTCTGATTTCGAGCGTTCCATCCGTGAAATCGCCTCCCTGGGCCAGTTCGACCAGGAAGCCATCATGCAATACGGAACCGGATACAACATCCTTCCCAACTCGCTGAACAACACGGTTGATGTAGTATATAATGTAACGGAAAAGCCTTCATCCCAGCTGGAACTTTCCGGAGGATGGGGCGGCCACACCTTCGTGGCTACGGCCGGCGTGAGCTTCAACAACTTCTCCACCAA
>JAGAAY010000023.1 GCA_017615065.1 Bacteroidales bacterium
CAGGAAGTAGAATCCTCTTTTTAGGCTTCGCTTTTCTCATTTTGAAAAATTGTTAGGTGATTTGTTAATTACTTCTTGGCTTTCTTGGGACGTTTTGCACCATAGAGGGAACGGGACTGGGTCCTGCCGTCTACGCCTGCCGTATCCAAGGCACCACGAAGGATGTGGTAACGGACACCGGGGAGGTCCTTCACACGGCCGCCGCGCACCAGCACGATGCTGTGCTCCTGGAGGTTGTGGCCTTCTCCGGGGATGTAAGCGTTGACCTCTTTAGCATTTGAAAGCCTTACACGGGCTACTTTACGCATAGCCGAGTTAGGTTTCTTAGGCGTGGTTGTGTACACACGGAGGCACACGCCGCGCTTCTGAGGGCAAGCATCCAACGCACGAGACTTGCTCTTTACTTCAAGTTGCTCGCGTCCTTTGCGGACAAGTTGTTGAATTGTTGGCATAAATGTTTGTTAATAAATAAGTTATAGTTACGCCCCAATGTCGCGGGTCTTATGTCCCGCTTTTTTGGGGCGACAAAGATAGTAATTTTTAATTAATTAACAAAGTTTTCAACACGTTTTTCCGGGCTCAGCGGCGCCAGCCGTCAAGATTCTCCCGGACAAGCGCCCAGTCGTAATACGGTCCCTCTACGGGCTCCAGGCCGCGCAGGAGGGTTTCTTTCTCATTGACCAGGAATTTCACAAGGACGTTGCCCTTGTTATTGCGGTAGAAAACCATCTGCAGGTTGCAGGCAAGACTGATATACTTGGGGCCGAACCAGCGGTATGGCACCTCGTCCACGCTCATGCGGTCTCCGGGCCCCTCAAGGCCGAGGTAGCTTACAATGGCCATGTAGGGCCAGTCGTGGCCGAAGCGGAGGTCGGCTGCCACATCCCCGCTTGCGATGGCTTCATCGGCCTGTGCCGCCATTGCCTCAACAATATGGGCTACGCGCGGCATGCGGATATCGCCGAATTCCACCGAGTTGCACTGGGTGAGGTAAATATGGCGATTGCTGGCGTCAAAGCGCTGGTAAATGATATCGGCATTCAAATGCCTGAAGATATTGCCCTCCAGGTCCAGGTTCTTCTCCATTTCGGCCGTTGAGCAGACTCTCCTCTGGAATCGGCCCACATTCCCCACAACCTGCCGGCCGAGTTCTGGATCCGTGAAAAGGCGGCCAAGGATTGCCACAGTGTCCACATCGGCCTTCCAAATCGGCTTGACCATCCTGTTAGCCTCGTTCCGATTCTCTTTCGAGCAGTTGTTGGTGAGCAGTTTCTGCTCCACGGGATCGGACATTATGGTGAACTTGAGCGACGGCCTCAGGGACGCCAGTTCCGACACGAATGATGCCATGGACACAAGACAGCGGGGCACCACGCTGGATTTTACCCTAACGTTTCCGGAGCCTTTTTTGAAGACCTGCGGAAAGCGTTTGTACATCCTTTGGGCAATCATCCTGTGCTCTCTTTCTCCACGCGGGGTTAGTCGCGCTTCACGTTCTCCGTATGCTTCAAGGACGGCACGGCATTCCTCAAGAAGGGCTTTGCCTTCTTCCGTGAGGATGCCCAGGCTGTCGGCCTTTTCCAGACGCTCGATTACATACCGGTAGTCATCTCCGCTGCCGTTAGTTCTTGTTCCGTGCCGGCCATAGTGGCTGATATAGAATGGCTTATAACCTCTGGGCGGCTTTGTGTCGATGATGGGATCAAACTCGTACACGTGCATATTCACCGCACATCTGTCCGGGTCTTCCTCCAGCATGGCGAGAACTTCCGGAGACGCCGCTTCAATGCCGATGGTGGCAGGAGAAACCACCTCATGTGAAGTGACTTCCTGGGAGTGGGTGATGCTTGCGGCAAGAATGAATGCCGACAGGGTGAGGATGATTCTTTTCATGGCTTTATCTCAGGTATGCGTCGATGGCATCGTCAATGTACTTGTTCATTATTTTCCTTATCCTGTTCCTCTCCTCTTTTGTGGGCACCGAATATTTGCCGCTATGTCCTTTCCACGCACAGGGATGGATGACTTTGGTTCGGGCTGGGCAGACATTATAGACCGACCAGACGCTTGCCGGAGGGCATGTCAGGTCGATGAGGCCGACATTCACCACCAGGTCTCCTTTGAAGTAACGCATGAAATTGCACGCATCGTAGTAAGGCATGATAGTAGCGGCGGGAGAGTCGATGCCGTCGCGCTCAAGCGGCTTGGTCCAGCAGCTTGTGCGGCCCTTGAGGATACCGCCCGAATCCCACATGGCAGGTACGTCAACCACCACTGTTGTTACCCGCGGATCCAGGCCGGCCAGCGCGGCGCTCTGGGCTCCGCCCTGGCTGCCACCGGTTACGAGAACATGCTTACGATCCCACTCCTTGCGGGTGCACAGATAGTCCAGGGCGCGCACAAGGCGCAGGAACATTCCACGGAAATAGAACGACTCGTGGTCGGTTACCGTGCGGCCGGAATAGCCGTGGAGTTCCTCTTCCATGGCTGCGTAATAGGCCTCGTCCTGCCCATTTAGCATTCCGTGGGCGTTGATATCCAGGCCGATGGCGCCGTTTCCCGACTTGGCCAGGCTCACCGCCTTTTTTACGGTTGCCCTGGTGTATGGCGATGTTAACTTGCCCGCGCTGTGGGCATAGATTGCAATAGGAAGGCTGCGGCGCTTCGCTTTACGCGGCATTGCAAGATATCCGCGGACCGGCCTGAAGTCCAGGCAGTTTATTTCCAGGTCGTAGCAGACGTACTTTTCCGCGTCTTCACCGGGAACCTCCACCGGAGTGAGTTTCACCTTCATCCTCTGCTTGCGGAGCGTTTTCAGCTGCTTTTTCCAGAAGTCCCTGAAATCGGCAGGCTCATCGAATCCCGGCAGGAATTCTTCCGGCGCCACTATTGCCCCCACGGTGGTGGAATCGTTCTGGTCCTGCGGGTTGGCAAGGCGCACCATCAGCGCGGCAGCCTCGTCGTATGAACCGCTGAAAACCTCTGTCCTGCCCGCCTGGAGCGTGATTTCGCTCACTCCCTCGAACTGGCCGTTCCGGTACACTTTCACCAGGGCCGGTGTTTCCTTGTCGGCATCGGCATAAATCTTTATGGTTTCTCCTTTGGCGTACACGGCCTCCAGGCCCTTATCCGGCATAAGGTATATGCTCTCCAGGAAGGACTGCCCGAAAGCGGCAACCGCCGCCATCAGGCCGATGATAATGCAGAATATCCTTTTCATACAGAAATGTTTCTATATCGGACTGCAATATACGCATAATATTCTTATATTTGCACCGATATGACTAATAACAACTGTATGAAACGAATTTCAATGTTTGCCGCGGCGATGCTCGCCGGCATGGCACTTTCCGTAAATGCATTTTGTCAGCAGCCCTTTTCCCTTGTCTGCATAACAGGGCAGGCCGGAGAAATAACCGCCGAATCTGCTGTGATCAACGGGCTGGCTGCCCATAACGCCGGAGAATCCCTGAACATCGCCTATGGCGTATGTATCGGCACAAACAAAGAATCCCTCGACAGCGGCGAAAACCTCTGGCGCGGCAAGATGGTGTCGGAAGGTGATTTCTTCTCATTCAGGGTAGATTTCCTGAAGCCCGGCACTACTTATTACTATAAGACCATTGCACGTACATACGCTGCAGGAGCTGTAAATAAAGAAGTTACCGCAGCTGGCAGTGTTCGTTCTTTCACCACCGCCGGTCCCCAGTTCGAGTACGATTTAAATGGATGCGCACCAGGCACCACAGCGGTTAATATCTTTGGAGATATTATCATTAAAAACCTGAAAGCAGGAGAAGCATTTGACGGCCAGGCCGGGCTCATTGTCGCTCCGGGAGAACTGGGCACCGTGGAAGAAGTGCTGCGCGACGGCGAAGCCAAAGATCTTACCCTGACAGAGGTAGAAGGTGCCGCCAACAAAAAGCATTTCTCTACCAGGGTCCAGAAACTCACCAAGAACATTCCCTACACCTTCGTCTTTCACATCAAAGCGAACGGCTTCGATTTCTATAGCAAGCCCTACCACTTCAGAACCCTGGCACGCCAGCGCACCAACGTCCCCCATGGCTCTAACAACCGCATAAGATAAATACGGCTGGTAACCCCGCTTGCACAAGGTCGGACGGATTGGGCGGGACCTTGTGCGCAAATCGGCCACCCGGAGCGTACACTGCACAAGGTCCCCGGGGTTCGGTCAGACCTTGCGCAAAAAGACACGATACCGGACACAAAAAAACGGGCCGAAAGGTCCGTTTTTCTTGTGCCCAGAGCGGGAATCGAACCCGCACGGTATTGCTACCACAGGATTTTGAGTCCAGCGCGTCTACCAATTCCGCCATCCGGGCGATGGTGGGGGCCGATGCAGGGCCCTCCGTTTGAATTGGGCTGCAAATTTACCGTAAAAACGGCTAACTGCCAAATTTTTTGTAAATTTGCCGGGTAAACCTGAACACAACTATGGGACTATTAGAAGGTAAAGTGGCGCTCATCACCGGCGCGGCGCGCGGAATCGGCAAGGCCATCGCGCTTAAGTTCGCGTCAGAGGGCGCAGACGTGGCATTTACGGATCTGGTTATCAACGAGGCTGCGGAGGAAACCGTGGCGGAGATCGGCGCATTCGGCCACAAGGTGAAAGCGTATGCCTCCAATGCGGCGGACTTCGAGGCCACCCAGCAGGTGGTGGAACAGATTGCGGCTGACTTCGGCCACATCGACATACTTGTAAACAATGCCGGTATTACCAAGGACGGTCTGGTGATGCGCATGAGCGAGCAGCAGTGGGATGCGGTTATCGCCGTAAATATGAAATCGGCCTTCAACTTCTTGCACGCAGTGATTCCGCTGATGTCCCGGCAGCGCAGCGGCAGCATTATCAATATGGCTTCCATCGCCGGCCAGACGGGAAATCCCGGGCAGGTGAACTACTCCGCTTCCAAGGCGGGGCTCATCGCAATGGCCAAGAGCGTCGCTAAGGAAATGGGCCCGCGCGGCATCCGTGCCAACGCCATCGCCCCCGGCTTCATCATCACCGAGATGACCGACGCCCTGCCGGACGCCGTTAAAGAGGAGTATCTGAAGCTTATCCCGCTGAAGCGCGGCGGCACGGTTGAGGATATCGCCAACACGGCCCTGTACCTCGCCTCCGACCTGTCGGCCTATGTCACCGGACAGGTGATTCCTGTGAACGGCGGCATGTACTGCTAGTTATGGCTGGCGGCCATACGGCTGTGACTCAACAAGTTAAACGTTTCCCGGTGCAAAATAATTTGCACCGGGAAACACGTATTTTGCTCAGATACAATCACATATCCGCCAGCACTTTTGGGGTAAGGGCGGTTCTAGTGTGGTTAATATGAACTACTTCTAAAATTCGCTTGTCCGGAAAACAAAAACCCTCTCACCGTCGAATCGGATAACTCCAGACGGGACATCAATGTCATCGCTATCGTGCCCCCGGGAATACCAGAAGAAGCCTCCGCCCAAGTAAGAAAAACTCCCGTAGGGACTTATCAAGATCGGTCGATAATCTCCCGTGAGAATGACGCTTCTGGTATATCTGATGGGAGGGTTGGCATCGCGGTCGGAACGAAGGTCATACATTAATCCGGGAATATCTGTATTATAAGGTACTTTCAACCACTTGCCTTTGTTCAAGATATAAAACAGGTTATCCCAAGTCATCATCAGCGCACACGTGTCAACGATATTATCAATCATCCTGAAATCACCTTTAAATATATTTCCATTGTTATCCATGAACGTTTTCCAGCCTGTATTCTTCGTTAAAATAGCCCCCCCGTCATTAAAGTCCCTTGGAACGTGCTGGAACATCGGTTCGATGACAAACTTCCCAGACACATCAATAAATCCCCACTTGGGACCGTCATCCGTATTAACTTTTACGGCAGCCAGCCCCTCTGAAAAGTCCCGGGCTTCAAGAAATTGAGGCTTGATAATCATTTTCCCGTTTGAATCAATATAACCATATAAACGGGTTGCGAGTTCGAAATATCGGCGGCGGTCGCAGCGAAGTGGAGGGATGCTCATATTGATGCCGATGTCCCGGATGCGGTCAATTTGTTGGATAAGATGTGGCCACTTTACCTTTCCGTCCACCCCGACATAGCAAAGTTCCTTTGTGCTCCGGATGGCAAGAAGCGCCCCGTCGCGGAGACTGTCGGAAACAGAGCTGTATTGTTCCAAAGATGCGACTATTTCATTCTTTTTATTGATAATACGGGCGCCTTCGCCGGGTTTAGAGATAGCAAGTCCATTTTCAAAATATGGGATAAACGATCTGTATGGGGCTTTGAAGACAACATTCCGTGCCAGATATGCACCTGTACTATCCAGGAAATGCCACCGTATATCGTGTTCGCCCCAGCCGGAACTCCCACGATCCTCGTTTATGATAAAGACACCGCCTGAATAATAAATCTGATAATTCTCCCCGGCGATGTAAACCGTTTTGGTCCGCTCCGTAAACCGGATTTTATTGGTGAACTTCAGTTTGGAGAAATCATACTCTTCGATATCCCCCTGCGCGAAAGAAACCTGAGTCAATAAAAGAGTTACAATAAAAAGGATGACATTTTTTTTATGCATGGTAATATGTTTTGTTAATAAACTATCCGTAAGGCGTGCCGTGGACCAGCAGACCTTCTTCGAGGCTGAATGACTTTAAAGTACAAAAGTGGCGAACAGCAAAGACATATACAACAATACTTCGTCAAAAATTAGCCGTAGATTTGTTTGAGGTCGATGTCTTCGCC
>JAGAAY010000024.1 GCA_017615065.1 Bacteroidales bacterium
TGTTGTTCACCTGCCAGCCTGCGCCGGACCAACCGGGACCTGCTACGACTTCCAGGCAAACCCAGCCTTCGGTGAGGCCGTAGAAGTTAAGGCCGGAAGGGGTGCCGCCTGCATAGGTGCCTTCCCATACCCAGAGGTTCTTGCCCTCACCGTCGGGACGGTAGTCGGCAACCACCTTTTTAGCGATGGATTCGGCGGTTGTGCCGTCCATCTGGATGAGGTAGTAGTTTGAACCCTTGAGGGAAGCGTGGAGTTCGGTTTCGTCACCGCCGTTGTCACCATTGTCGTCGATAAGACCACCGTTGTCGGGGTCCAATCCCTTGCATGCAACAAGTGCGAACAGAGCCGCTGCTGCGAATAAAAGAACTTTTTTCATTTTGTTTTGGTTTAAATTGTTGTTGTTATTGGTTTAGGATTATTATCTGTAATTCGGATTCTGTTCCAGCTGGCCCAGTTTAACCTCTTCCTGGGGGATGGGCATAAGCTCGTGCTTGCCCTGTGTGAAATCGGCGATGTGCGCCTTGACTTCAGCCGATTCACCGGCCTTGTAGGCGTCCATGACTTCTTTCACGTTGCCCCATCGGCAAAGATCGAACCAACGATGGCCTTCCATTCCAAGTTCCACACGGCGTTCGTGGCGAATGGCCTTGCGAAGATCGGCCTGGGTGTCGGAATAGCTGCCGTAAGGGAATGCGGGAAGAATTGCGGCGCCGGGGACCATTGCACGTGCACGTGCGCGCACCATTTCAAGATAGGTCTTGGCGGTGGGAAGGTCGTTCAGTTCCACGGCCACTTCGGCGATCATCAGATACACATCGGCCAGACGGATCTGCTGGTTGTTGATGGCTCCGCGGGAATCGTGGGTGAGGTGGATATACTGCCCGGTGGTCTTGTCAAGAAGGGCCCTCTTGAGGGAAAGGTACTTGTTGCCGAGATACACCTCTTCGGATTCGTTGGTTATGGTCGCTGGAGCGTAGATGGTTTCGTCGCGGCGGGGATCGCCGGCCTCGAACTCGTCGTAGAGGCTCTGGGTGGGATGATTGAAGCCCCAGCCGGCCTCGCCGAACAGGCTTCCGCGCGAACGGGTGAGGATTACGGTGAATGTGCCGCGGCTGAAGCCGTTGCCCTCGCCGTAATCGGACATGCCTTCTTCCATATACTGGATTTCAAAGATGGATTCCGGACCGTTTTCGCCCTCGAGGGTGAAGATATCGGCATAATCGGCACACAAGCCGTATTCGCCGGCCTCGTCGGTGAGGAACTTGTTACCCCAGGTCTTAGCCTTGTTGTAATAGGTTGTGGCTTCCGATGCCTTGCCGTTGTTGGCGTTCCACTGTGCGAAGTAGAGGTTAGTCTTCAGGAGCATGGCCTGGGCGGCACCCTTAGTGGCGCGGCCAAGGTCGGCGGCCGGGTATGCGCTCTTCAGGGGAAGGGCGCCTTCGGCAAATTCCAGATCGGCAAAAATCTGAGCATAGATGTCTTCCACGGAAGCGCGGGGCTGAATCCAGTCGCCGCTGCTGTACACAGGCTTGGTCTCCAGCGGAACGCCGCCGAACATGCGCACGAGACGGAAATAATAGAAGGCCCTCAGGAAACGGGCTTCGCCTTCCAGACGGGCGCGGAGATCGGCCGTGAAAGTATCGTCAAGCGCCATTTCGGGGATCTGCTCGATTGCAAGATTCGCACGGGCCACACCCTGGAACTGGGCGCGATAGAACTGAAGGACGATGCCGTTATTGGCCACCACCTTGAAGTTGTCGATGTCGTAGAGATCCGGACCGTCGGCCACGTTCTGACCTCCCTTGAGGGCGTCGTCAGAGGCGATGTCGCCGAAATACCACTCCGGGAAATAGCCGTTCTGGTACTCCCACATGAGCGGGGTATATACTGCCGTAACCACTTGAGTGGCCGTTTCTGCCGTGGTGAAGAAGTCGGCTACGCGGTTTACCATGGGGCCGTCTTCCGTGAGCCAGGCGTTGCAGGAAACCAGGGTAAGGAGAGCTGCTGATACTATATACTTTTTCATAACGCCTTTCATTTTAGAAGTTGAGATTCAAGCCCAGCATAACGGTACGGGACTGTGGATAGTTGCCGTAGTCAACGCCGCCGCCCACTTCAGGGTCATAACCGCTGTATGAAGTAAGAGTGAGGACATTTGAGGCCGAGACATATACTCGCGCCCTGCTGAAACCCGCACGCTGAGTGAGGCTCTGGGGTAGAGTATAGCCGAGCTGCACATTCTTCAGGCGCAGATATGCACCGTCCTCAACGAAACGGGAGTTGTTATCCTTGTTATGGGATCCGCCAAAAGGATTGGGGATAGTCCCGTTGGGATTGTCTGTTGTCCATACATTACGCATAGTGGTGGACAGCGTGGCTTCGTTGCCGGTTCCTTCCGTGCGGAGTCTCAATGCGTTGTATATTTCATTGCCGTATACGCCCTGGAAGAAGATCTGCAAGTCGAAGTTTTTCCAGTTCGCGCTAGCGTTAAGGCCATAAGTGAGCCAGGGGAAGGGATTGCCCAGATTGGTGAGGTCCTCATCGTCGATTTTGCCGTCGCCGTTCTGGTCGGTGTAGCGGGCATCGCCGGCATGGTATTCCTTGGCGGCTCCTGGTGCGTACAGATGTTCAGCGACTTCTTCATCACTGGCATAGATGCCTTCATAATTATAACCCCAGAAGGTGTACAGGGGAAGGCCTTCAGTGCTGATGGTGCGGTCCCCGTACACGGGAGCACCGCCGTTAAGCGCAGTGAGTTCATTCTTGATGAAAGAAATGTTTCCGCCCACACTGTAGTCCCAGTCGCCGATGTGATTGCGGTGTTCCATCGAAATTTCCACACCAGAGTTGCGAACCGTACCGACATTAGCCGTGGGAGCGTAGCGGTTGCCCACATGCGCCGGAGCCGTAACACCCAGGAGCATCTCCTTGGTATCCCTCTGGAAGAGGTCGACGGTGCCGGTGAGTTTGTTGCGCCACAGGCCGAAATCGACACCTGCATTAAGCTGCTCGGTGGTTTCCCACTTGATGTCGGTATTCACCAGGGTAAGGATGGTGGCGCCGCCGGCAAGCTGCTGATCGGCCCCCAACACATAGTCTACGAAGGTCGGGCCGCTGTTGAAGATGGTCTGAACCGATGCGTTGTCGCCGATTTTGTCATTGCCGATGCGGCCCCATCCGGCCCTAAGCTTGAGGGTTTCCAGATATTCGGGCTTGTTGAACCAGGGCTCGTTGTCGATGCGCCATGCGGCTGCCAGCGACGGGAAATAGCCCCAGATGTGGTTCTTGAACTTGGACGTGCCGTCGGCGCGGAAGTTAAGGGTTACCATATAGCGGCTGTCGTAGGAGAAGTGCGCACGGCCCAGGAAGCTGAGACGGCGGTTGCGTGCCGCTCCGTCTCCGGCGGGATTGCGGTCTTCCGTGGTCTGCGACAGATACCAGTTGTTTTCACGCGGAACCAGGATGGAGCTGCCGGAGCCGCCGAGGGACTCGTAATTGTATTCCTCCATAGTCTGGCCGCCCATAAGGTTGATGCTCAGTTTGTCAAACTCCTTGATCCACGTGAGGGTATTCTCCACGATGATTGTGGAATAGCGGTTCATCGAGGACTCCAGGAAGTTCTTGTCCATCTTGTCATACTGGGAGATCTCATAGGCCTCCTTGAACAGGCGGTGGCGATTGTAGGAAAGGTCCATCGACACGTCGCTGCGCCAGACAAGATTCTTAATGGGAGTGATTTCCACGAAAACATCGCCCACGAAGCGTTCGCTCTTGTCCTCCGGGTGTGAATAGTACACCATGGCGTAGGGGTGGGTGACGTTCTTGAAGTTCGATGCCGCTGCGTATTTGCCGCTAAGATCGTCGCCGGTGAAGCTCTTTGCGCCCTGGGGATATGTGACGGGATCCCACGGGGCCATTGCCAGCGCGGCCGACAGCACAGAGGCCTGGGCCGATGCCGCATTGTTCATGGCGGTGCGTCCGTGCGCGGTCATAAAGCTCATGTTCTCGCCCAGTTTGAGCCAACTGTTCACTTTATATGAAGATGTCGCGCGCAGGCTCAGGCGCGTGTAATCGGAGCCGATGATTGTACCGTCCTGGTTGAACCAGCTTGCACTGAGAGACCACTGTCCCTGCTGGTTTCCGCCATTCACGCCAAGATGATAGTTCTGAATAACGGCGTTGCGGTTGAACACTTCTTCCTGCCAGTCGGTGTTGACTTTTGAGTAGTCCAGGTTTGCCGGATAATAAGGAGAAGACTTGCCGATGAGGCGCTCCTGCAGCCACTTGTTAAGGCCCTTTTCCTTAAGCGTAGTTGCGCCGCCCACAGACATCGTGGCCAGAGTGAGGGCGAATTCATCGGTACCCATCAAGTCAAGCTTGCGCCAGGGATTCTGCAAGCCGGCATACGCGTCGAACGAAATCGATACCGTACCGTCGTTGCCACCCTTCTTTGTGGTGATGAGGATAACGCCATTAGCGCCTCGAGAACCGTAAATCGCCGTTGCAGAAGCATCCTTGAGGATTTCGGTTGATGCAATATCCATCGGGCTGAGGAACGTGATATTGTCCACGATAACACCGTCAACCACATAAATAGGAGCGGCGTTATTCACTGTGCCGATACCGCGGATGCGTACCTCTGCGGCAGCACCGGGCTGGCCGGTGGAGGAATTGACGGTAACGCCTGCTGCAACTCCTTGCAAGGCCTGGTCCAGGCCAGCTGCAGGAGTGCGCTGGAGCTGATCTCCCTTGACGGAAGTGACAGAACCTGTGACATCGCTCTTCTTCATGACGCCATAGCCGATAGCTACGACTTCGTCGAGCAATGTGCTGTCCGGGTTAAGCTGTACGTTGATTGTGGTGCCGCTTACCTTAATTTCCACGCTCGTGTAACCCATGCACGAGAACACAAGCGTTGCGCCTTCTGCGGCGGAAATGCTATACTCGCCGTCCATACCGGTTACGACACCGGTGGTGGTGCCTTTGATAAACACCGCGGCGCCCGGAACGGGATAGCCGTCAGACGCGTCCGTTACCACACCGGTAACCTTTTGCGCAAAGGCGGAAATGGCGAGAATTGATGCCAGAAAAACAGTCAGTAGTTTTCTCATATTAACATGTGTCTGGCGGCAAAGATAAACAATACACAAATCAAAACACAGCAAAACACCTCACAAAAACTCAACAAAAGCAAAAAAATATTTTCACAGCACCTCAACAATATATATGGAAAGTATTGATTATCTGATATTTTTACTTACCTTTGTGCACAACACAAAAAATGGGATGAAAAAATTTAACCTCAACATATTGATTGTATTGTTGCTTGTTCTCCCCACGGACTCACTTGCTTTCCGTCCGGAAATACGCAACTATTCCAAGAAAACTTACAGGGCCGGAGCACAAAACTGGGAGGTTGTTCAGGGCGGTTGCGGAAGCATGTATTTCGCCAACAACGAAGGCGTGCTGGAGTTTGACGGCGCTCATTGGTGGCTATACCGGGTAAGCAATCTCACTGACGTGCGGTCGCTCAGCTACGACGCCGTGGAGGACAGGCTGCTGGCCGGAGCATCGGACGAGGCCGGAAGCTATTCCATGCAGGATGGGCGTTTTCAGTACACTTCCCTGTTGGACAGCCTTCCTCTTCCACAACTGGGCGAAGTATGGGGAATACGCGCGCTGAACGATGCGGTAGTGCTTAGGGAGAACCAGTATATACGCATTCTGGCGGGAGCAAACACCAGAAGTTTCTCCTTCTCCGGAAAGATAGACTGCATGGAAATCATCGACGGAAAGCTTTTGTTCGTCGTCAGGGGTGAGGGTATTTACTCTTTAAGCGCCAAAGGAGAGCCCGAACTGTTATGCAGGCTGCCTGCCGGACTGAACATAAGGGCCATGCTGCCATATGGAGGAAAGGTGCTGCTTCCTACAGAATCACGCGGCACCCTGCTGCTGGACGGTTCTGAAATAAAACCATCGGATGTTCCCCTGCTGTCCGACAACGTGTTCTGCGCTTCGCTGCGGGACAATCTGCTGGCTCTGGGCACCGTAACGGAAGGGCTGTATGTTTATAATCTGGAAAACCGCGACCTGCTTCACCTGGACACAGATGCGGGCCTTCAAAGGAACACTGTCTTAAGCATCGCTTTCGACCGCGCCGGAGACCTGTGGCTTGGCCTGAACAACGGAATCGACCAGGTTCTGCTCAATGAGCCGGTTTGGGACATGTTCGGCGGCGAGGACCGTTACGGCGCCGGATACGCATCGGCACGGTTTGGCAACAAACTGTACCTGGGCACCAACCAGGGGCTGTTTTACATCGACTATGACGGCGCCCCCGAACAGCTTGAGAATCCGGTGCAGGCCGTGCGCGACATCCGCTGGCAGGTGTGGTCGCTGGACGTCATCGAGTCCGCCCTCATCTGCAGCCACGACAAAGGCCTGCGCATCTTTTACGCCGACGGCACGCAGGACAACATCCCCCTCAACGGATCCTGGCGCGTGGAACAGCTGAAGGCTCATCCGGGATATTTGCTGGGGAGCACTTACGACCGCCTGTATGCGCTGCATTTTGAAGACGGCCGATGGCGGCTGGCGGGATTCCCTTCCGGTTTTGACGATGCCTCCAAGTCGTTCGCCGAGGATACCGACGGGAAAGTATGGCTCGGCCACTGGGTAAAAGGTCTCTTCCGCCTGAGCTTCAGCGCCGACATGTCCAAGGTGGAAAACGTGGAGCTTTTCACAGAGGCCGATGGCTTCCCCACAGCCCACAATATCTACCCCAACCATTACAGCAAAGGCATTGTGTTCTCCACCGAGGGCGGATTCTTCAGTTTCGACAACGCTACGGGCAAGGCTCATTGGGACAGTGATGTCAACCGCCCGTTCAACGGCACGCCTTTGGTGGTGATGCTCACAGAGAGCCCGGGCGGACAGCGCTTCTTCTCGTCCGGCAGCATCCAGGGGCTGGAGCGTGGTGGCGCTCTGGACACCTTGCGTCTGCGCAGGCTGGGCAGGCGGCGCATCCTTGGCTTCGACAGCAACACATTCTTAAGCGAAGACCTGCTGATGGTAAATACGGAGGACGGCTTTTCACTTATCCGAACAGACCGCCTCCAGCAGACATCGGCCCCCGGTTTTCCTCTGTACATCAGGGAGGTCGCCCTCACGGACGACGGCGGGGAGACCATCCTCCTTTCCGGCAGGAAACCGGCCGACGGCGCCGAAATCCGTCTCGCCCCGGGGAATCATTCCGTGCGTTTCGTCTTTGTGTGCCCAGATTTCTCGTCCGATGAGGCCGTGGAATACAGGTGCCGCCTGGAAGGATTCGAGCAGGGGTGGACCGGTTTCCGTCCTGACAACAGCCGCGAGTACACCAAACTGCCGTCCGGCGTTTATACTTTCCGCGTAGAGGCGAGAATCACCGGCACCGGGGAAATATCGGCCGACAGTGTTGTCCTGCGAATAGCCGCCCCCTGGTATCGGAGCGTCTGGATGTATCTCGTGTACGCCTTCCTCATTATGGGTGGAATCATCCTTCTGTCGTGGAGCATCAGGTATCTGTCCGACCGCCGGGCCCAGGAGCTCACCCGAAAGCGTGAGGCCGAACTCGAAAAGGCCCGAATGTTCAGCGACATGCAGAAGCAGGCCGATGACCTGGCGGCATCGACCATGAATGTTATCAGGAAGAACCAGATGCTCCAGGCCATCGATTCGGAGCTGTACCGCCTTGAGGGGGCCGATGCCGACCAGCGCCGCATCCTGCTCCGCCGCCTGCACCGCGAGATCGGCGAAAATATCGAGCACGACGACGACTGGCAGAAATTCTCCCAGCACTTCGACTTCGTGTACGACAACTACCTGAAGCGCCTCTCGCAACAGTTCCCCCTCCTTTCCCGCGGCGACCTCCGCCTCTGCGCCTACCTCAAAATGGACCTCTCCTCGAAAGAGATCGCCCCGCTCATGAACATGACCATCCGCAGCGTGGAAATGACCCGCCACCGCCTCCGCAAAAAGCTCTCCCTCTCCCGCGAAGACAATCTCAGCGCCTTCCTCCAGCGCTTCTGATTCCCCGGGCCGTAAACTGGATTTCACTGTGTGTCTGCGACTTATGAAAACGGGGTGTTGCATTTTGCAACACCCCGTTTTTATAAACCGCTACATATCAGCGCTTTGCGTTTTACGCCCCCTTATCGCAGTATGTCGTTCAGGATACTTGATGCGGCCTGGAGGGCTCCTTCGCCGGGGCCTTCGATCACGATGGGCAGGGGATGGAACGAACTGCGGATCATAATCGCGTTTTCGGTGCCCTTGAGGTGGTAGGCGGGATGATTCTCCGGAATCCGCTTTACGCAGATGCAGCTGCGGTAGCCGGCCGGGCCGATGACGGAATCGGCATTCCCGGGGTCATCGGCCTTTTCCAGCGAGGCGACGAACAGGAGTCGGCACCCCTCGCGGGCGGCACCGAGGTATGCTTCGCGGAAGGACGGTTCCATGGCCTCGAGCTCCTTGTAGAACTCTTCCAGGGGCATATCCACCATCGAAAGCGGGATGATTGGCTCAACGCGGACATCGGCCTCTTCCAGCTGAACTCCGGCCTCGCGACCAAGGATCAGGAGCTTGCGGAGGGCATCCCGGCCGATGAGGTCGGCGCGAGGATCGGCTTCGGTGAGTCCCTCGTCCTGCGCCGCGCGGACCAATGACGCGAAACTGCGCCCGTCGCTGCCGTAGGTGCCGAGAATCTGGTTCAGGGTGCAGCTGACCACTGCCTCCAGCGAGAGAACCTCCTCGCAGCTGTTGGTTCCTCGGGCGATGGAGTCCAGCACAGGCAGGGCCGATCCCACCGTGGTCTCGTAGCGCAGGAACGCACCGCTTTCACGCGCGGCGGCATGCATCGACGCATATTCCACATAGGGAATCGCGAAGGAGCGCCTGTTGGACGACACGATATTGATGCCGCGCCTCAGCAGCTGCTCATAGCGCAGGTGAATGGTCTCGCTGCCGGTACAATCGACAAAAACGGACCCGCGCGGGGCCACACTGCAGATTTCGTCGATATAATCGCCCTCGAGCGGAGTTTCCGCAGAAGTTATTCCTTTTAGGTCGATGTTGTAACCGTTGCTGCGTCCCAGGCCGATGACCTTGAGGCATTTGCCGGTCCTTTCGGCGACGGTTTCCTGACTTCGGCCGATAAGTTCGAGCAGCGCCTTGCCGACAGCGCCCGCACCGGCGATGAAAAGGCAAATTTCCTTCTGCGGCAAAGTTTCAAAGAATGTGCGATGCAGCGCGTTGAGAGCCGGATTTTCAACTTCCGGCTTGAGGGTGATGCGGAGGCTCCCGTCCTTTGTTTCGATGCTTCGCGGCGCAATGCCTGCCGATTTCAACGCCTTCGAGGCTTCCGCCTTGTCCGTGCTGCCCACCAGTGTTATGACCACCATTCCGTCATCGGTTTTTGCCGATGCCAGGCCCAGCGTATCTGGCGCCTTGTCGGAAATGACGGTCTTGCCGCCGTTCGGAGCGAAGGTGTTTCGCACTTCTATGGCGATACCAGCTTCCATGGCCGGCGCCACAGTGGGTGCGTACAGAACCTTGGCACCGTTGCTGGCCATCTCCAGGGCCGTTTTATACGACATCTCGGGGATGGTTCTGGCAGCCGGCACCTGTCTGGGGTTCGCAGTCATGATGCCGGGCACATCGGTCCAGATCTGGAGCGAATCGGCCTTAAGAGCCGCCGCGTAAATAGCCGCGCTGTAATCAGACCCCCCACGTCCGAGGGTACTCACACCCCCGTCCTTCGTGCCACAAATGAATCCCGGCGCCACGTAGACTTCGGCAGCATCAGCAAACGCCCTCTGAATGCTCCCACGGGTTGCCTCGCGGTCACCCTTGATGATGAGGCGGCGGGAGTCGAGCCATTGCGAGCGGATGCCATCGACCCTCAGTTTGCGTTCGATTATGCGGGTGGAGAAAATCTCGCCGAAGGTTACGCGCTCCTCTTCCGGAGCCTGACGCATCTGGGCAAAGAGATTGCGGATTTCATCGGCCGCCTGTTCGCGTTCACTGCCCGTAAACAGCCTCTGCACGATCTTCAAATGGCGTTTTTCAAGCGCTTCCATCGCCGCTTCGTCTCCGCCCAGCAGGGTGTCCGTCGCTCCGCTGATTGCCGATGCGACAAGCACAACCTGCCCCTTTGGCAGTTCCGCCTCCACAATGTCCAGAACCTGTGATATGTGCGTGGCGTCCGCAACCGAGGATCCGCCGAATTTCAGTACACGATACATCTGTTTAGTTTTAACGTGCAAAGATAGTGATTTTTTGGCGTAAAATGGAATGTGTTGATGCTCAACGAGATATAAAAACAGGGTGTTGCATTTTGCAACACCCTGTTTTCACAAAACGCTGATACACAGCGAGATCCATTTTACGCAAACTGCTATTTAAGGGCGCGCATCGCGTTCAGGACGGCGAGAACCGTGACGCCGACGTCGGCGAAGACGGCCATCCACATCGTGGCAAGGCCGACGGAGGCCATCGCGAGCACGAGCACCTTCACGCCCACGGCGAACCAGATGTTTTCCGTGGCGATGCGCACAGTGCGGCGGGCAATGCGGATTGCCTCCGCCAGGGCCGACGGCTTGTCGTCCATCAGCACGACATCGGCCGCTTCGATTGCCGCGTCAGAGCCAAGAGCCCCCATCGCGATGCCCACATCGGCCCGGGCAAGAACCGGCGCATCGTTGATCCCGTCGCCCACGAAAGCCACCGCACCTTCGCCAAGTTCGCTCTCCAGCCGCGCCACTTTGTCCCCGGGAAGCAGGCCTGCGTAGTACTCATCGACCCCCACCTCTGAGGCCACTCCGGCCGCGACTGAAGCTTGGTCGCCCGTAAGCATCACAGTTCGGCGCACCCCGGCTGCACGAAGCGAAAGGATCGCGGAGGCGGCATCGGCCTTAACCCTGTCGGATATAACGATGTGGCCGGCATATTCCCCGTCGATGGACACATGCACTATGGTCCCGGGGTGATGGCACGGACGCCAGGCGGCACCCTCGGCCTCCATCAGCCGGCTGTTGCCTACTGCGACCCTGCGGCCATTCACCAGCGCGGTGGCACCCTGGCCGGCAACCTCCTCTATGGCCGATATCGTGCAGTCATCGGCCTCATCGGGATAGGCATTTCGCAGCGCCATCGCAATGGGGTGGGTCGAATGCCTTTCCACATGCGCAGCCAGATGCAGCAACTCTGTCGTGCCGATGATGTCGGGATGCACGGCGCTCACTTCGAAAACGCCCTCGGTGAGCGTGCCGGTCTTGTCGAAAACCACGGTGCGAACACGCCGGAGCGTATCCATAAGGTTTGCGCCCTTGATGAGGATGCCCTTCCGCGATGCTCCGCCGATGCCGCCGAAGAAGCTCAGCGGGACGGAAATCACCAGCGCACAAGGGCAGGACACAACAAGGAACATCAGGCCCCTGTACACCCAGGTGGCCCATTCGCCGGTAATCAGCGACGGGACGATAGCGACCAGCACCGCCAAAGCAACCACGATGGGCGTGTATATTTTGGCGAACTTCGTGATGAAGCTCTCGCTGCGTGACTTATGCTCCGTCGCATTCTCCACCAGCTCGAGGATTCGGGATGCCGTGGATTCGCCGAAAGCCTTGGTGGTTCGCACCTTAAGCACGCCGGAAAGGTTAACGCAGCCCGATAGAATTTCATCGTCTTTGCCGATATTCCGGGGAACACTCTCGCCGGTGAGCGCCACCGTATCCAGGCTGGAAGAGCCCTCGAGCACTATTCCGTCCAGAGGCACCTTCTCGCCCGGCCTGATGATAATTATTGTGCCGATGGGGATTTCCGAAGGATGCCTGTCTTCGATTTGCTCTCCTGCATCGACATGAGCAACATCCGGCCTGATATCCATCAGATGGCCGATACTCCTGCGGCTGCGACCCTCCGCGATGCTCTCGAACATCTCGCCCAACTGGAAAAACAGCATCACGAATACAGCCTCCGGGAACTGAGTTTCAGCACCAGGCATAAAGCCGATGCCCAACGCGCCCAGGGTGGCAACGCTCATGAGGAAGTCTTCGCTGAGTGCCTCCCCGTGAAGCAAGCCCTCGGCCGCCTCCCTGAGGGTTTCCCAACCCACCACAAGATAGGGTACCATATATATAAGCAGGTACGCCCACGTGGGCAGTTGCGTGTGTTTTTCTATGACCACCGCCGCAATCAGCAGCACGGTGGCCACGCCGATCTTGATGGCGGATTCCTTCACGCCCCCCTCGTGATGGTGTTCTTCGTGGCACTCGCAGTGTTCGTGTTTATGATCGTGTCCCATAATTAGTCTGTTTCTTTTCCGCAAAGGTACCGCATCCCTTCTGCAACCGGGTTGCAAACTTTCGGGCGTAAAATGGAACTCACTGACACACAACACATTATAAAAATGGGGTGTTGCATTTTACAACATCCCGTTTTCACAATTCGCTATAATTCAGCAACTTATATTTTACAGGAGGTACAATCCAAACAGGGCCGAGCCGCTGCCGGACATGGCGGCGTAGAAGGCACCGCGGTCGTAGAGGGCCGATTTGAGGGCGGCAAGCTGTGGGTGCCGGAGGAAGACACTGGGTTCGAAGTCGTTGCGTAGGTTTTCCTTCCATGCCGATGGGTTCCGCAGCACTTCGCGCAGCGGAACAGGCGGCGTTGCCGGGGTGATGCCCCGATACGCTTCCGCCGTGGAAACGGAGATGCCTTCCGGAATCACCAGCTCCACGCGGAACGGAAGATCTCCCGGTAACCCAGAGCCGACAGATGCGACGCCGTCCGGAAGGCCCTGCGCCCTGAACGCGCCGGCCAGGTCGAACTCCTCCAGGATTTCACCGCGGCCGGATGCGAACATCGGCCTGTTGTATATAAAGAAGGCGGTGTCGCTGCCGAGGCGCGCCGCATAATTTGCCAGATCGGCATCGGACAGTCCCAGGCCGCAGAGTTCAGATATGGCGCGAAGGGTGAAGGCGGCATCGGCAGATCCTCCTCCAAGACCGGCCCCGACGGGCGAGCCTTTTTCCAGAAAGATCTTTAGCGGAGGCAACTTAAAGTCCTCTGCCAGAATGAAATACGCCTTGGCGCAAAGATCCTTTAAGGGGTCCCAGTGCACCCCCTCCTTTCGAGCGACGGTAATCATCAGTTTGCCATCGGCCGATATGGCCTGAACCCGCTGCGACGGCGAATACGATGAACAAAGATGCTCCGCCGTCTCGCTCCAGCCGTCACCGGTTATCACCTCCAGAGTGTCATTTGGAGACGGAATTGGAACAAACAGCGTCTCCAGGTCGTGAAAACCGTCGGGACGCTTTCGCAGGATGTTAAGCCCCAGATTTATCTTTACCCCCGGGTGGAGAATCATAAGATTGTTTTTCGCAATATAGCATTTTTCCGGCTCTTTTGCAAACTAGTATACCGCCGACAGGGTGGCTATGGAAATATGGGCCGATGGGCCGATGACGTCACGCAGCGCGGCGTAGCAGGTAGCCAAGGTCGCGCCGGTGGTGAAGGTGTCATCGACAAGGACGATATGGCGGGCCCCGGCCGGGACGCGCTTCACGGCAAATACTCCGCTGACGTTTTTAATGCGGTCGACTGCCGACAGGCTTGTCTGGCTGCGGGTTCGGCGCACTCGTATAAGAACATCCGTGTACAAGACGGCGTTCAAGGCCTTGGCCAGCTCTGCCGCGATTATCTCCGCCTGGTTATAGCCTCTCGCGTGCTTTCGGCGCCAGTGCAGGGGCACCGGTATCACGGCGTCCACGTCCTTCCAGTGGGGCTGCTGCGCCATCCACCTGCCCAGCATGGCGGCGAAATACCGCCCCGCAGCGATGTTTCCGCCGTATTTCAGCGCCTGCGGGATGCGGCTGTACGGACTGTCGCCGCGGTAAAACAGCAGCGCAGCCGCGTTTGCATAGGGCTCCGGATGTGCCTGGATCTCGCCGGGCGTCATCGGCCTCATGCGCTCAATCAAGGCGTTGAACTGATCGGCCATGGGATTGTGACGGCTAAGCCAATTGCGGGTAAACGGCAGATCCGCCTGACAGTGCAGGCACAGATGCTTCTCCTGCAGGCCCAACTTCCGCCCGCACACAATGCAATGCCGTGGCAGCAGAAAATCCAGTGCCGCCCGAAAGAACCCCGGCATCATGTTTTATCTACCCCGATCCTCAGGAAATTCGCCACCTGTCTGTCCGTTGCCGATGTGCGCCCTTTAAGGTACTCGAACAGTTGCCGACGTCGTTTCTCGCTATAGTAAAACATGCCGTGGATATCTTTCAGGCCCGTTTTCCTCAACAACAGCTGCACGAGTTTGGAGTAGCCGTCATCGGCCCATCCCGTGAAAACTTCCTTAATCTCATACTCGCGGCCCGTGGTCACGTGCATGGCCTCCAGCATAGCCTCGTACGAACCGAAATGCCGGATTGCCTCATCATAGTCGATTACATTGTACGTGCTGATTATGAAGTCCGTCAGCTGCTCCCGCTCCTTGTACCCCAGCGGCTGAAACAACCTCTGCAACGTCTTGTACGACAGATACTGTCCCCTTTCGTGGAAAGCCTTCACCTCCTTGATCGCCTTCTGCATCGGCCAGGAGGCACGCCGGATGATTATCGGCTCTGAAAAAGGATGGTCGCTTTTGGCATAGGCAAGGAAGTTCCACCGGTACTCCTCCGCTCTCTTCACAAGCTGGCGCTCTACGGGGTTGTTCCCCAAGTAGATGATATTGTCCCGCTCCTTCTTGTCCGTGCGCTTTGGGGCGCTGCCGAAATTATGGTGAAACAACGGGCCGTTCCGGTTGCAGATTTGGTTGCTCTGATGCGAATAAATGTTTGTCAGCCTGTTCATGAAAGAAGACAAAGACGACTTCTTGCCGCACTTTGCCGATGCATGAAAATGGTCAAACATAAGACACAGTTCAATAATACTGGTCTTATACCGGACGGCCTGAACACACGCGATTGTAAAAAAAGACAAAAAATCGCTTGTCGAATAAAACAAAACGACCGTGTCTGCGGCTCTTTGGTAACAGTGATTCAATACACCACTGAATACCTTTCTCTTTCTGTCCATGACGGTATGCAATGCGGAACGGAGCCCTGCACCCTCAGCAAACCGGCCAGCCTATCCCACAAGGGGCCGAAGAGCGAAGATGCCTGGCGCGCTCCGGGTTAAATACCCCTGCACGTCAGATGCAAAGGTGAGAAAAGAATCCCTAAAAAACAAGCAATGTTCGGCCGTAAAACACAACGGGCTGTGTATCAACTAATTGCCGATTTCCGGTGTTGCAAAATGCAACACCCCGTTTTCACAAAACGCTGAAACTCAACGAGATGCATTTTACGCTGCACAAATTCAGGAATTTTGTGTACCTTTGTAAACTATGATTTTGGGAGTTTTTTCATTCCTCCACTTTACTGTGGCAGACGCGCTGGACATCCTGATGGTGGGCCTGCTCATTTTCCTGCTTATACGCAGTATACGGGGGAACTCCACGGTTGTGAACATCGTGATTGTGCTGGTGCTGCTGCTCATAGCGCAGCAGGTGGCATCGGCCCTGCAGATGCGCATGATGACGGTGCTGCTGAACACCCTGCTGGACGTGGGTGTGCTGGCCATAATCATCCTGTTCCAGCCGGAGATCAGGCACCTCATGAACAGGGTGGCAACGCAGGCGGGCATATCGCGCAAGGCGGCGGAGCTGTTCAACCGGCTGCTGGGCATCAAGGAGAACAAGATGAGCAGCAAGTCCGTGGAGGAACTGGCGGCCGCGGTGCGAACCATGTCGGACGACAAAACCGGCGCGCTGATAGTAATCCGCCACGGCTCGGACCTTGACGAATACATCCGCACCGGAGACGCCTTCGACGCGGAAATCAACCGCCGTCTGGTGATGAACATCTTCTTCAAGAACTCCCCCCTCCACGACGGCGCAATGATAATCAGCGGCAACAGGATCACAGCGGCGCGCTGTCAATTGCCGATGACGTCCCGAACAGACCTCCCCGCCCGGTACGGAATGCGCCACAGAGCCGCCGTGGGCCTCAGCGAGGAAACGGATGCCGATGTTATCGTATGCTCCGAGGAAACCGGCAAAGTAGTGTTCGTTCGCGGCGGCAAACTCACGCCCGTGCGTGACATGACCACCCTCATCACCCTGCTTGAGGATGCGATGGGGAATCAGAAGGAGGGGAAGAAATGAGTGAAGATTTCTCGACTTCGCTCGAAATGACAAAGGGGCCGCTCGAAATGACAAGGAAACTCGAGGGCAAACTTGGCTTCGACCGCATCAGGTCGATGATAGAAGCGCGCTGCTCCACGGACTACGCCTGCAACCGCGTCAAAGAGGAATCCTTCAGCACCAAGGCCGATGAAATCCGCCGCCGCCTCGCCCTCACGGACGAGATGCGCCTCATCCTCATGTTCGAGGAAGGCTTCCCCACCAGCGGCTACGTGGACTGCATCCCTTTCCTCGAGCCCATCGGCAAAAACGCCTCCATCGACCTTCTCTCCATGGGTAAGCTCCGCACCACGCTGGACACCCTGGACAAGGCCCAAACCTTCTTCAAGGGCATAAAGGACGGCGTCTACCCCAACCTCAAGCGCAAGGCCTCCAGAACCGCGAAATTCCCGGAAGTGCGCGAAAGAATCGACACAATCCTGGACAGATTCGGCGAAATCAAAGACACCGCATCGGACGAACTCTACGACATCCGCCGCAAAATAAAAGACAAGGAACTGGGCCTCTCCAAGCGCACAAACGCCATCCTCCGCAAAGCCAAGGAAGACGGGCTTGCCGATGCAGATGCCAGCGTGAACATCCGCGACGGACGCATGCTCATCCCGGTATCATCGGCCAAAAAGCGCCTCCTCCCAGGCTATATCTACGACGAAAGCGCCAGCGGCAAGACAACCTTCATCGAACCCGCGGAAATAGTGGCCCTGATGGGCGAGCTCTCGGAACTCCGCTTTGCCGAAACCCGCGAAATCAGCCGCATCCTGCGCGACTTCTCGGACTTCCTTCGCCCTTTCGTCCCGGACCTCATCGCCGCCGCGGAATTCATCGGCGAACTGGACTTCATCATGGCAAAGGCCTATGTGGCCCTGGACCTCGTGGCCGGCATGCCGATTATCTCCGAAGAAGGCCTCCTGAGCCTGCGGAAAGCCCGCCACCCCATCCTGGAGCGCAACCTCCGCAAAGAGCACAAGCAAATCGTCCCACTTACCATAAACCTCTCCCCGGAGAAGCACATCCTCATGATTTCCGGCCCCAATGCGGGCGGCAAATCCGTGTGCCTCAAAACTGTCGGTCTGCTTCAGTACATGTTCCAGTGGGGCATGCTCATCCCAACGTCGGAAACCTCGGAGCTCCCGGTTTTCAACCGCATAATGGTATCTATCGGCGACGACCAGTCCATCGACAACGACCTCTCCACCTACAGCTCTTTCCTTGCCGATATGAAGCAAACCCTGGAGAAGGCCGATGACAAAACCCTCATCCTCATCGACGAATTCGGCTCGGGCACGGAACCCGCCGCCGGGGGCGCCATCGCGGAATCCATCCTGGCGGAACTGGACCGCAGGGGCACATACGGCGTAATCACAACGCACTACACCAACCTCAAGTTATACGCATCCACCGGCAACAACGGCGTTGCCAACGGCGCGATGCTCTTCGACGCGCAGAACATGGCACCCCTCTTCCGCCTGGAAGAAGGCCTGCCCGGCAACTCCTTCGCCTTTGAGCTGGCCCGCAAGATGGGTCTCCCGGAAGAAATAGTCAAAGACGCGGAAGAGAAAGCCGGCCAGGAATTCGTGGGCATCGAACGCAACCTGCGCAAAATAGTCCGCAGCCGCAAGGCCCTTGACGAAAAGCTCACCCGCATCCGCGCCACCGACAAAACCCTGGAAAACATCACCGACAGGTACCAGAAAGAGCTCCAGGACATCAAGGAAACCCGCCGCCGCATCATCGACGAAGCCAAAGAAGAGGCCCAGCGCATAGTAAAGGACGCCAACGCCAAGGTGGAAAACACCATCCGCACCATCAAGGAAAGCAAGGCCGACAGGCAGGCCACCAAAGACGCCCGCCAGCAGCTGCAGGGCTTCCTGGGCGCTCTGGAGGAGAACCGCCGCGAACGCGACCGCTACCTGGACGACAAACTCAAAACCGTCCAGCAGCGCAAGGACAAAGCCACGGAGCGCAAACTCCGGCGGGCAGATCCGGAAGAACTCAAGCGCCTGCTGGAAACCCAGGCGGAGGCAGCCCGTATCGAAGCCTTCCGCAAAGCCCCGCTTAAAGTGGGCGAAAAAGTGCGCGTAAAGAGCAACGGAATGATGGGCGAGGTCACAAAAGTATCGGCCAAATCCATCACGGTAATAGTGGGCAACATAAGCACCAAAATGGCTCCGGACCGCGTTGAAAGGGTAACCTCCAACGAATTCCGTGAAGCTCAGCGCAAAGCGGAAAAGCCCCGGCAGGTGGTGGACGCATCAATAGCAAAGCGCCGCGCGGAATTCCGCACGGAACTGGACGTAAGGGGCCAGCGGGTGAACGAAGCGCTGGACAACGTGATTAAATACGTGGACGACGCCCTTATGCTGGACGTGGAATCGGTCCGCATCCTGCACGGCAAGGGCACGGGCGCGCTCCGCGAAGAAATACAGAAATTTGTAAGGACCATCCCCGGGGTGGTATCCGTCTCCGATGAACACATCCAGTTCGGAGGCTCCGGGGTGAGCGTAGTAAAATTCAGGTAATATGAAGATCAGGGGACGCAAGGCAATGGGCCAGAAGAGCGAAGAACTGGCCTGCGACTTCCTCCAGTCCAGGGGGCAGAAAATCGTGGAAAAGAACTGGCGCAGCGGCCACCTGGAGGTGGACATCATCTCCGAAGCTGCGGACGGCATCCATTTCGTGGAGGTGAAGTCCCTCCTGTCGCCGATGAACAGCATCCTCCCCCAGGACAAAGTGAGCGCTCTCAAGCGCCACCGCATCACGGACGCGGCCAACGACTACATCAACGCCCACCCGTCAGACGGCAAGGAGGTTTTCTTCGACGTCATCTCGGTGGTATACGACAAAGACACCATCTCCCTGAAATACTTCCCCCAGGCATGGATCCCAATGTACACTTAGAACTATGAACCATAACCACTACTGCGTAATCATGGCCGGCGGCTCCGGACGCCGCTTCTGGCCCATCTCCAGGGAAGAAAGGCCCACCCAGTTCCTTCATGTGGCCGATATGGGCCGCACCCTCCTGGACCTCACCTTCGAGCGCTTCTCCAAAATCGTTCCGGAAGAGAATATCCTGGTGGTAACCCTGGCAAAGTATGCCGATGCCGCCCGCTCCATCCTCCCCCGCCTGAAACCCGAAAACCTCATCCTGGAACCCTTCAGCCGCGGAACTGCGCCCTGTATGGCATACGCCGCATACACCCTGATGAAGCGCAATCCGGACGCCGTAATCGTGGCCACCCCGTCGGACCAGGTAATCCGCGACGAATTCCGTTTCAACCGCACCATCAGCGAATCCTTCGCCTACGTGGAGGAGCACGACGTGCTGATGACCCTTGGAATCGTTCCCAAGAGTGCCGATGTCAACTTCGGCTACATCCAGGTAAAGGAAGGCAAGGACGCATACCTCAGCGACAAGCCCCTCAAGGTGAAAACCTTTACGGAGAAGCCAGATGAAGAGCTGGCAAAGGTATTCTTCCGCACCGGCGAATTCTTCTGGAACTCCGGTGTATTCGTATGGACCGCCAAGGCCATCTGCCGCGAAATGGAGAAATACCTTCCCGAGGTCACATCGCAGTTCATCGGCTGGGAGCAGGCCATCGGCACCCCCGAAGAGCCAGCCTTCATCGAACGCTCCTACGGCGACTGCCCCAAAGTTTCCCTGGACTACGGCGTAATGGAGCGCACGGACCAGGCCTGGCTGTACCCCGCCAAATTCGGCTGGACCGATGTGGGCAGCTGGGAAGCCCTGTACCGCCTCATCCCGGAAAAAGACAGTTCCCGCAACGCCGTAAACACCGATGCCCACATCCTTGACGACTGCTCCGACAGCATCGTCATCTCCAAACATAAAGACAAACTCCTGGCAGTGAAAGGCCTCAAGGACTACATCGTGGTGGACACCCCCGACGCCCTCCTCATCTGCCCCAAGGACGACAAAGTCTTCCACGACTTCATGGCCGGCATCGCCATGCCGGATTACGAAAAGTACAGGTAAACAGGGCAGCGTAAAAAGAACCGGGCCGCGATGAGCGGTCCGGTTACTTATTTATTGTTACTGCTTGCGATACGACTTCGGTATCAGAACATAACCACGGTCGTCATTATTATTTCTACTGCCGTCCTTTCTGAACTGGATGTAGAAAGTATGAGGCGTATCATCGGCAGTAAGGCCATCGGCAGTGGTAAATGTCACGGCATTGTATGAACTGATACTAGTCGTTGAAACATTGTAACTGTTGTTTGTATGAGCCTTGACTCCGGAGGCGGAAGAACTCGCATCGCTATAGTTCGTGTACACACTCGTCCCTATTTTCGTCACCACGACATAATCATAGCTTGCTTCAGCGTAGCTCCTTATATAGACCGTGAATTCATCATAGCCGCACACAGTAATACTCATGGTTGCCAGCGTACTTGCCTGCCCCTCGTTATTTGACTGGTAACCATAATAGTTGGCGCTATCGGGGTTCGAGCCGATATCGACCCAAGGATAACCATAGGTGCTGTTATTACCACCGGCATCCAGATTCACAGAGAAGTACCTGTTAAAGACCCTTACAGAGCAGGTTGCCACATGTTCGTTATCCTCTGTCTTCACGGTAATGGTGGTACTACCTTCGGCAATGGCGGTAACCACACCATTCTGGTCAACGGTGGCCACACCGGTATTGGAACTGGACCAAATAAGTGGCTGTGCCGGATAGATAAAGGCGTTGATCGTTCCGGATTCTCCCGGCTCTAACGTCATCGTTGTCTTATCAATACCGAAGCCGACAACTCTCACAGAACATGTTGCCACGGCATTACCGCAAGTAGCGGTAATTGTAGCAGATCCGCCGCCCACGGCAGTAACCTTACCGGAACTGTTCACCGTGGCCACTGACGTATTGGAACTTGTCCAGGTTACAGTGCTGTTGTTCAGATGATCCGGCCAGAGGGTAGCCTTGAGAACTCGCGTATCTCCATCTTCCAAATCCAAAGAGGTATGATTCAGTGTCATACGGATAGCCGTATTACCCACCGAAGCTTCGTGATAAATCTCCTGTCCGCCTGTGTCAAATGCGGTTACGGTAACATTATACTTATTGTCGAAACCGGCAGCCGTAGTAATTGTTTTCAAGTTCAGTGTCGAGCTTGTCGCTCCGCTGCCGCTGCTAACGGTATATGAATAAAGACCGTCGTCAGCATCTATTATGGTCCAACCGTTTGCATTCGCGTTCTGGGGGACCAGACCATCCAGCGCCACCTGAATTGTGCGGGGGCGGGTATTGTCGGCAGCATCCAGCGCCACCGTACAGTTAACAGTGGTATTAGCGCTTGCGTTATAGTTACTTAAAGTAAGCGTGGAGAACTCGTACATGGAGTAATTATGGAACTCTGCGCTTCCTTTGTTGAAGTACTCGTTAGTAACGTAAATCGTTCCCTCGCTGGCCGCTTTGTTGGTCTTGAAGTGACATACGATGGTCTTGCCGTTATCGTCTACCAGTTTTTCATAATCATCATAGCTGAGCGTCTTGACATACTGGAAAGTTTTCTTTCCCGACTTGCCGTCACAAATGCTCTCCCCGGTTTCCACAGGAAGATTCTCCGTGTCGTACTTTGTGGTGTTAGGGGTGATGCTCAACTGGTCGGATTCTATCTTGAATACGAGCGGGAACATGGATTCGGGAAGTCGGATAGGAATCTTGATCTTCACGTTCAGCCCCTCGCCGGCCACATCTTCTACATAGTCGTTACCGTGAATCCCATCCGGCTCATCGGCCTCGCAGGTTACAGTCATGTTCTGCTTCTCCATCAGATAGTACTTGATCTCACGGTATATGCTCTTGTAATCGTCGATTTTACCCGTAATCCTGATTGTCTGTTCGCTTCGGCCTTCAGAACTGGGCAGGCTGGTGGTGAAGTGTATCGTGCGATATCCTTCGGCATCCTGCATGGTACTCAGAACCTTCAAATACCCGTCAGCCGCACTTCCCACGACGGTACCGGATTGATTTTCGACCTGTGTGCTGAACGTAGAGGCAAATACGTTAACCGGCCCGCTCTTGCCTTCGGCCGGAAAACTGATTGACACCGGGCCGGGGTTGCCCTCGCCGTCCGTCTCGGTGGACAGATAGTTGTTGATGGCGTCATCGCCCTGATCGGCATCGGTAATGAACTTGTATTTCAGTTCGATTTCCGCCTTCTGCTCCACGATGGTCATTTCAACGTAGCTCACTGCAATACGGCCGTAACCGTCGGAAATATCTGTAAGACCCACGGCTTCGGTACTGGAAGATATGTCGCCGGTACCACCGGTTGAACCCGCACCGCTGGGGGTCTCGGCACCCGCCTTGGAAACGCCTGTAATACGTATATGGTAACGGAAATTACGGAAAATGGCATAATAACCGTCTTCGTCCATAAAGTCGATCTTGTAATAACCGTCCACCGCCTGTGTATAATCCAGATAGTTCTCCGGATGCGCGGGATAGTCGGTCCAGTCGGCTCTTGTCAAACCTTCCTTTAAAGGATAATATGTTCCATATATAATAATATAGGAAGGCGTATCCGAGCTACCCGTGGGCTTTGGCCTTTCATACATATATATGCCGCCCGTAACCGTGTTGCCGGTTTTTCCGCATGGATAGAAAGTAACATTATCAGGATTGGTGTTTGTATACCGCATCCCGGTGGGAGAAAAACCGGGATAGCTTTCCTTTAGTTCCTGATACGTCTTAGTGTGATAGTCTGTCAGGAAAGATCCGGTAGAGGAATTGTATGGCGCAACACTGCCGCAGTCGGGCGTGTTGATCACAGCCATGGTGTGGGTGGGATTCAACACTAGCTGGGGAGTTGTGGACTCCACGGAAATCTTTGCGAAGTTGCGCAGGAGCGGAAGATTCTCAAAGCAGTCTTCAACCTCGTCTTCAACCACGAAATAATTACCGTTCTTTACATACTCCATCCTTTCGGTTTCCTCGTTGTATTCTTTCTTCAGCACTATGCCGTTGGGGAGTATGAACCTGTACCAGTATGCATCCTGTGTGCCGCTGGTGTATGCACTGCCGCCCATAACCACATCCTCGTATTTCCAGGGAAGAGTGGCATCGCAGTTGGCCATAACGTGAATGCGGAGATTCTTACTGTCGGAAAGCGAAAGATGGACGCTGAAAGCGTAAGTTGTGGCGTTTCCATTCGTATTGGCACTCTCGAAGTCTCCGGGGTCCACGTCAACGCTTTCCTTCAGGAAGCCGGAGCTGCCGAATACGACAACCCTCATGCTGGAGATTGTGGGCAAATCAGCCATGGCCTTTGTGCCCAGAACAACTGTTTCGGGAACCGTAACGCTCATCTTAATCAGAGCCTTTCCTTCGGTGGGGTAATCCGGATCCGATCCGTGAGCCACCGGTATTTCTTCCCTCATGCAACCGGCAAAAACCTGCAGCAGCACAAGAAGAAGCATGAATATGTGATTTCTTTTCATACGCTATAGGTTTTTTATCTTGGCATGTCTCCCCACTTGAAGGTGGTTTTGGGAGTAACCTGGGAAACGTCATTCCCGTTAAGGGTCATATCTTCCCAATACCAGTCGTCATATACGCAACGGACATACTTTTTATCTGATGTCGAATAAGAACCGCCCATTTCAGGAGAAGGAACCTTTCCGCCGTTGTTGGTAACCCAGTTGGAGTCCTTTCCGTCATAAACGATCATGTATCCGCTGTTGCACCAGTATTCAGTGTGGCAGTAGGATGTGGTTTTCGACGCCTGCCAGGTTTCACTCATCGATTGATTGTTATTGTTCTTTATGGTTTCACCCCCAAGCAAGCGCTCAATCTTTCCATCGGCATTAAGCTGGGCAATATACATAACCTCCGCAACGGTGGGAAGCCTCCATCGCCCGGCCGGATAACCATACTCCTGATAGGATGCACATCGGCGGAATGCGTTTGCATAGGTCATTTGCTGAGTTGCACCGCGAGATGAAGCAATCCTGAACTTTGGCGCAATGATGTTATCCGCGCTGTTCAGCCTGTTCACCGGATAGTAATAGGTCAGATACCTGTTGTTTCCTCCCTGAATTGATGCGGCCGAGACACTCCATTCCGAGGCCGCACCCGTAGTCGTACTGCTTGGCCAATTGGCTTTCAGGTTGTCTATATCTGAAACCCTGGGGTCTCCCAGCATATAGTCAGAATCCGACGGCAACACCGTGGTCTGAATAATGACCATGTTATAATTGTTGTTGGAGGATGTGCCGCTTCCGGGCGCGCTGCCAAGATAATACGTACTGTTGCTATTGGATGTATTTGTGGAATTGTTCACAAATGCGCTGTACGGAGAAGTTGTCACATCATTGTTCTCCAGGTCAATCATAATGGCCGGGTACTGGTGAATGACAATATTCTTGGAATATGCCGCATTGTCGGCCTGCCTCAACGTGAAGGTTATGATATATTCCGACACATCGTAATCGGATGTGGAGGTGTCGTTGTTCAGCCTGTGGTTGAAACTCACATGCGCACCGTTGGCGGTTGTGATGAGCCGGAGGTCCATTCCCCAGTCGGCAAGATTCGTGGTGGTGCTTTCCGCCTTGGTAGTGCCGGAGAAGATGTACTTCTTCGCCTGCATATTGACAATCTCACAAGGGTCAGAAGTGATATACGGAATAACAAGCTCGTTCACATTGAACAGTTCGAACTCCTGCTTGTTCACGAACAGATAGCGCGCACCCTTGATCTCGGCTTCCTTATCGGAGTCGTTGACGCCGGTTTCCTGTCCGGGCTGTTCCGGATCCTGGCTGCCGGTGTCCCGCTCCTGCCAGTCGGCCACATAATAGCTGCCGTTGATAATGATTTCACCGCCGTCGGTTTCACTGCCCAGAATACCCACGTTAAGTATAACCTTGTACCAGTGGTTGCGCAGGAACTCAGCATCGTAGGTTGTGCCGGGGCCGCTGCTGGCGGGACAATAAACACGGTAGTAATACTGCTTCTGCGTTGCTCCGAAGCCGTCTCCCGGCTGGCGGTCCCATGGGATCACAAGCTTCAGGTACGGCTCTTCATCCGAACCGTACGACCACTGCTGCGGATAAGAATAGAAAGGTGACACGCAGGGATAGAACGTACCCGTACTCTGGACTTCGTCATAAATAGGGTCGGCGGGATTTTCCTCGTTGATAACATTGCCATGTTCGTCCACCGGATCTCCGTCGTCATTAGTCCTGAGCTCGTAAGAATAATATGAATGTCTTTCGCCCTTTGTCTTGTCAAATTCCAGCGGCTGGTAAGAAAAGAGTTCCGGATCTGCCTGTGGCAAACCGCTCACAAGGCCTGTCTTGGCGCCGTTCACCAGATACACGGTCATCTCATTCGTACGCGGAGTCCAGATTTCGTCGCGCGTAATGGTCTGTGTGCCGATGGTGACCTTGTTTGTAATGGTAACCGACTGGGCCACACGCACCAGAACGGATATCTTTGCCGCCGACCGCTTCAGGTTCACCCTTGCCGATGCAACCGTGGTCTGCCTTCTCTTGATGGGACCCACTTTCAGCGGTCCGTCGCTCGCCATAAGGAACTTGGACTGTGTTGTTTCGACATTCCCCTCGTTCTCCCCCGAGGTCACGAACTCCAGTTCCTGTGTTCTTGCCTCGAGCTCGGGGACCGATGTGTGAGTGAGGTCTTCCGTGCCGCCGGCACCCGGATCGGCAACGATTCGGGGATGATTCGCTATGGCATATACATAGAAATACTCGGCGTTGTTGGGGCAAAGCACCATGGTAACAACGTCATCGGTCATGGGCACGCTGTACGAGGTAAGCGGGCGTACATTGGTAAGATAACCATGCCATACTGCATCCTGGTCGGTTCGGCCGTCCTGATAAAGGAAGTATTCCACAGAGGCAAGAACGTTTTCGTTCAGCGCCTCGATACCTGCGGAGTCCACAGTGGCTTTAACCTGGAAATCCTCCTCCGAGAAGAAGGAAAGGCTGATTCCCGGGACTTCCCAGGGATTGTCTTCCTTAATCGAGCAAGCCGGCAGTGCCAAAATCAGCGCAGCCGCAGCAATAATCGCTATGTTGTGAAGATTCTTCATACGGCATGTCTTTTAAGGAATAACAATCTTGTAGTTGTCGCGGTTGATTTCGGTATCGGCATCGGAATCTCGTCCGCCGTTGCGAACCGCAAAATGCAGATATACCTTCTTGCCGCTGGCCGCGGTTCCCCTTGGCCTGATGGTAAGAGTAATGAGTCCTCCGTCCCTCTGGGGGTCGATGGTGATGGATTCCGTGCCGTTGCCGGTATTGGTGGTTCCGCTGTCCAGACTCACGATAAAGTCTTCCGTATTACCGCTCATGGCAACCGAAAGCGTTGCGTTCACCGGAGTATAGATCTTGAATGTTCCCTTTGCCACATAGTATCCGGCATCGGACCCTTCCTTCAACTGAACCACTACGTGCTTTACACCGTTTTCGGTTACCTTTCCGCCGTCGGTATAGGTGCCGTCCACAAACTTAAGCTGTGTAGATGAAATAGCATCTCCCTCGAACGCCATAGGGAACTCTTCATACTGCCAGGGCAGGATATCGTAGCTGAGCAGAACCTGCTTGTTGGCAAACTGAAGACTCAGGTGAGTCCTCTTGCCGGCCGATATCGCATCCACGGCTCCGTCCAGTTTGGGGAATCGGAAATCCAGCGTACGCGCGCTTTCGTTTCCAACCTTGCAGCGCACCGAAATCAAGGGCGAACTGGAAGAATATATTGGGTTATTCTGAGCGTCCAGTCCGGTAACCGTTGGCTCAAGCGCAGCCAAGCTTACGGGCCAGCACATCCTGTATGTTACAGGATTCTGCTCCGTAACCTCTGTTCCGGTATATGCGTCATATACCTTGTTGGCCAGGGTTGCGTGATTTACATTATATAAGGTAATGCCGGCACTGGGTAACTTGTTCGGCCAATAGTTGTTGTTATTGTAATAGGGATCCGGCGCCGATGTGTCGGATGACGAAATAGTTACCCCGTTCGCGAGGTCGCCGTAATTCAGGGTTACGGTCTTCTTGTTGGGGAAGTTCTTGAAGGTAATGGAATATACTACCACATCAACCTGCGACTGGTTTTTCACTGATACCCCCAGAGCACCGAAGAGATGTTTCATCGGCAAATCCACCTTGGAGGGGATTCCGTCGTTAATCACATCAACGGGAACGACATCGGAATAGAGGAAGTCGTACTGATAATCGTCGATATCAAGATCTTTCGTAAGTGTTACGGACTTGGTGCCCACCGAATATGAGTCGAAGAAAGAGGAAGTCGCAAGATGCGTTGCGTCGTTTCCATCGGCAAGGAGCCAGCCGAAGAAATGATGCGTACCGGTTTTGGTCCAGCGGTAAGTAGTGGGCGCGGCAGTGTCGCCGAACACCCATTTCCAGGTGGTGGCGGCGCCATTATAAGTAAGAGTATTCGCGAAATACTGGAATTCTTCTCCATTGGTGTGTCCGGAGATGGTTCCATTGTATCCCGACAAATAATCGTATGTCTGGAAGCGGGTCCCGTCATGGGTGAGATCACCCCTGTTGAGGAAACCCTTTGTGCTGCCGCCTGCTCCCGGAGCGGCATCCAGGACAATAAGCTGCGAGTCGAACACCTGATCGCCCTTGTGCTTTTCGCACGAGAGCGCCAGTGCCGCCAGCAGGATAAGTCCGGGAATCCTGACAAATTTGCCCATAATCACTATACCTTATATATAATATTGGAGACCCGGCGCAGGGTCAGCCGCGCCGGACCTGTAGAACTTAGATAACAAGTTCGATGTTGGTAGCAACAGTCTTGTTCTCCCAGTTGTCGATAGCAGGGTCGAAGGTGATCTGCTTTCCGGCAGGGCCGATGGTGATATTGTAAACAATATTCTGGTTCATCTGCCATGCAAGGATGGAGGTGTTCAGGTTACCGGTGTCGATGAGGAGGTCGGCGTCAGCAACGATGTCGGTCTGGGTGAGATACTGAACGAAATCGGCTGCACCGGGGGCCTTGCGGTAAGTAACCACGTCGAAGGTGAGCCTGATCTTCTGCTGGCCGGCTACAAGAGCCTGAGGAAGCATGTAGGTCTCGGGGATGACGGTCTGGCCAACGTTCTTCACGAGGTTGCGAACCTGAACGTCATTGTAAAGGCTGTTGTCGGTAGCGTTGGTGAGGGTGTTGTCAACTGCCCAGACATAGTTTCCGTCGGCATCCTGAGGCTTGGTCCAGGGAACGATACCTGTTGCGCTGGCATCGGAAAGATTCATGACGCAGGAACCCTTGATGTAAAGGCCATAGAGGAGAACGCTCTTGAGGGTGACTTCCCATTTGGTGATGGTGCCGTCGCCTTCGGTCTTCTCGTTTTCACCGAGGATAACGTTGATCTTAACCTTGGAACCGGCGTGACGGAAGATGGTGGGAACGCCTTCGTAAGCATTCTGGCCGTCCTCTACCTGATTTGCATTGTCGGTGTAACCGACAGCCTTATCGGCATACATGATGTCCACCTGGGTAGCGGAGAAGTCCACGTTGGTGTAAGAAATCTGGTTCGCAGTCACAGCGGGAACGGCGCCGGAAGCGTTGTAAGGATAGTAGCTGAAGAAGTCTACACTCTGGTTCTTGGGCCAGTAGTAAGGAGTGGCGGTTGTCCACACGCTGGAGGCGGCGTCAAAGGCGACTTCGTCATTCTCGATGAAGAACTCTCCGGTGGTGCCGACGGTCCATGCATAGGTACCGAAGGTCTCGGTTGTGGGGAACACGGAACCGGTGACCTTGGTGGCCACCTGATTGGCGGGCTGGAAGCCGATCACGTTGTTCTGAGCGTTTTTAACCTCAGTCTTGGAGCAGGCAGCGAACATGAGGGCTGCACCTGCGAGAACCATGAAAAACTTTTTCATAATTGTTTGTTTGTTTGTTAATAAATAGTTGTTAATAGATTGTTTATACATCTGGCGGCCAGGGGTGGCGCCAGCCACCCAAGGCCAAATAAGCATTATGATTTTTGTATTAGTTTCAACGTAAGATTTCTGATATTTAGTCGTTCTCGTTAAGGTTTACGTCGGTGGAGTAAACATCGGTCCAGTCAACAATTGCAGGATCGAAGGTCACAGGCACTGTTGCGTAAGGGTTGATGGAGATCCGGTAGGTAATGTTCTGGTTGTCTTTCCACTCGTCGATGCTGCCGTTGTTCAGGCGCACGGTGGAGGTAAGGGTCTCGGTTGCCCAGTATGCGGGGTCGGATTCATCGGCCGGGGCGCTGGTGTAGTGAATCTTCACCGTATATTTCACAACGAGGATCTGGTCCTTGGTGATGTCGGTGGTGGAGAGAAGTGCCTGCGGAAGAAGGATGCGGCTCACGCCGAGGGATGTGTAGTTGTCGGTCGCAGAAACATTGGCAGTGGTGTTCTCAATCATTTCCAGCGACAGTGTGCTTGCGGGAGCGAAGTCGTAGTGGGTTGTGTCGCTTGCGTGGTTTGTAGCCCAGCGGGTTGCGTTGTTCTGGGTGAAAGTTCCCTTGTTGTCGATGTTCTTGATGTCAACGTCGGTTACGTCGATGACAATCTTGTCCACGTTGGGGTTCTTGCGGCCGATTGCACGGAATGCGAAGTTGAGCTGGCAGAGGGCGTGGTTGAAGATTGTGGGAACACCGGAGAATCCGGAGTCGCCTTCGTCGGTAACTGCGGTGCCGTCAACATTGGTGGTCTTGTTGCAGTTGGCTGCAAGGTTGGCGAACATCAGGTCAACGTTTGTGTCGGCCACGATGGTGTAGTTGTTGAATTTGAAGCCTTTGGTCACGTCATACACGGGAACTTCGGAATAACCGTTGTCGGCACCGGCCTCGGTGTAAGGAGAATAGGAAGCGAAGGTGAGTTTTCCACTCTTGGTCCAATAATAAGTGGTATTGGGCGCCCACACGTACGGGCCCGAGGCCTCAAGCTGCTTGTACAGGACCTTTTCATTGTCCATGAACACATAGGTCTGGTCGGCTGCGATGCCGGTCCAGTCGTCGGATGTCCACCATGCGAATGTTCCGAAGGGAACTGTGGTGGGATAGGTGAGACCGGCCGTAGCCTTGGTCTGCTGAAGGTGGTTGACTACTGCAAAGCTGATTGCAGTGTCGGGGGTGGTGTCGAAGTTGTCGACTTTGGAGCAAGCCATTGTTGCGATGGCTGCGATTGCGATGATGAAATACTTTTTCATAATGCTTAAATTTAATATGTTTATAAATGTTCAATTCGTCATTCCCGACCTGATCGGGAATCTGGTACCCCGGGGAAGTTTCACCCGCCCCGGGATAATAATCATTTACGGAGTAACGATACCGCCTTCGTTGATGTCGATATTGCCGGCTTCATTACCGGTAACAGGATCGAAGTCCTCAACTGCGGGATCGAAGGTAACCTTCTCAGTAACAGGATCAATCACGATATGATATGTGATTTTCTTGTTGGGAAGCCAGTTGATAACGCTGGAGTTCACAAGATCGGAGAGATACTTGTTCACAAACGTTCCAGTTACTGCTTCGTCAAGACCGACCGTACGAATCTCTTCAAGATACTTGGTGTCGCCATGATATCCTTCTACTTTATAGGTAAGGCTGAGTTGAACGCCTGAGGAAAGCTGAGGCATCACGGAACGAAGGGCAAGCAGCTGAATGGCGTCGCCTGAGGTCTCCGCATTTGCCGCGAGGGTCATCTGTTCACTCTGGAGGGTGATGGCCTCTGTGGTGCCGTTGGTTGTAGGAACCCAAAGAACATCTGTCGAAGATGCGCTGGACGCAGTGGCGATTGAAGGACTCCATGCGCCGTTGTTGGTTGCTGCTGCAGAGGTGAGGGTAAGAGTTCCCTGATTCTTTGCAATAAGCTGGGACTTATGGTTTGCATCAAACTGATCCAGAACGGTGACTTTCCAGACGTTGGAGTTGGTCGTTGCAGTTTTAAGCTTTACATCGAACTGAATCTTTGTAAGCATGTGGTGGAAGAGGGTAGGAACACCCTTGGTAATGTGATTGGAGGCCGTCTCGTCAGGATCAACGTCATAAGTGGAGGCACCGGAATTGGCGCGGGTCTTTCCCATGGCAGGATCTGCTACCAGGATATTGTCGGTGGAAGCAATAGTTGCATCGGTATAGCTGAATGTGATTGTGGTTAATTCGCTATCAGCAGCTGCAGATGCTGAGGCCTGATCGGGAGACTGTGTTCCTGCATAAGAGTAGAAATTGATATGACCGGTCTTGGGCCAGAAATAGTCATCAGTAGAAGCCCACTCAACGATAGCATCGGTGGAAGATGCGGCTTTGTTGGCATCAGTATGACTCGCCGCCTTCCATGCGTAAATGGTCTCATCCATGAAAATCACGGGATCGCCGAGAGCGGGGAACTGATAAGCGTAGGTCTTGAAGTTGTAGAACTCCGTGGCAAGGGAACTGTTAGCCTTTGTCTGAGGAGTGTAAGAGGCCACCTCGAAGGCAATCTTCTTGGCGGGAGCGGTGTCGATAGTGTCGACCTTGCTGCAGGCAACCATAGCTGCTACGGCTGCGACTGCGATGATGAAATACTTTTTCATAATGCTTAAATTGTTTGTTGTTTTCATTTTCATTTTTTATTGGTACCCCGGGGAAGGGTCAGCCGCCCCGGGATAA
>JAGAAY010000025.1 GCA_017615065.1 Bacteroidales bacterium
ATGACGGCCAGGGTCACAGGACCGTTATATCAATAGAGGAATATGTGAGTCCCACTTGTGCTCCATTGTACTCTATCCCAATTGTTACCGCATCTGCACTGGGCACGAAGCCACAGAACTTATTGACTCCAATCAATAACCTGCAATACACAGCCATTCTTGGAGAAGTTGTGATTTCATCCCGGGGAACTTCTCCAAAACCAATTACCAGGCAATCATTTTTGGAGAAGATCAAGCCTGTAAAAGCATATCTTCTCCATAAAGGAGAGAATCTGAATGTAATGATGCGGAAAAACTTGTATCTTTGCACAGCACTAAAGATTTCTCGCAATGGCCATCGAATATCCTGCTGCGTATTGGAAAGATTATGAACTCCTTGACTCCGGAAACGGGGAGAAGCTGGAGCGTTTCGGAAAGTATATTTTGCGCCGTCCGGAGCCCAAGGCGCTCTGGAGGCCCTCCATGGCCGATGCCGACTGGAAACGGCTCTCGCACGTTTCGTTTACGCCGGGCGCCGGTTTCGGCAAAGCGGGAAAGGAGGACAGCGGCACGTGGAACCGTTTGAAGAAGATGGAGGACCAGTGGAGTATAATATATAATGGTATGCCGGAGGCCGATACGCACGCCGCTTCTGATCTGCATTTGTCTTTGCGCCTGGGACTCACTGCGTTCAAGCACGTGGGCGTTTTCCCGGAGCAGGCGCCCAACTGGGAGTATATTTTCCGCGAGACGTCACGTCTTGCGCGTATCCACAAGGCCAACGGCCTGGCGGCGCCCCGTGTTTTGAATCTGTTTGCATATACCGGTGCAGCATCCCTTGCCGCGAAATGTGCGGGGGCCGATGTGACGCACCTGGATTCGGTGCGCCAGGTTGTTACCTGGGCGCGCGAAAACATGGAGCGCAGCGGCCTGGACGGCATCCGCTGGGTGGTTGAGGACGCCCTGAAGTTCGCAAAGCGCGAGGCAAAGCGCGGCAATCATTACGATGGGATTATTTTAGACCCGCCCGCCTACGGCCACGGTCCCGACGGCGAAAAGTGGAAGCTGGACGAACTCCTCTTCGGCATGCTTGAAAATGTGGGCGAAATCCTCTCCCCGCGCGACTCCTTCGTAGTCCTGAACCTCTACTCCAACGGCTACTCCGCCACCCTGGGCGAAACCGTCCTTCAGCAGGCTTTCCGTGGCGGCATCAAGAGCCTCGAATCCGGCGAACTCTGCCTCTCGGACTCCTTCGGCAAAGTGTTGCCGCTGAGCATCTATGTCAGAGCTACACGATAGAGATTATCCCGAAAATTCAACCATTTGTCCGGAAAATACGCAGCGTGCACCCTTGTAATAAATAATAAGGTGTATATTTGTGCATATGCTGACTGACGAGGAGAAACTTCTTGGCCGTATTTCGGAGGGCGATGAAAGCGCATTCCGCACATTCTTCGGGTATTACTATCCGAAGGTGAAAACGTTCATGCTCACGCTTATCGAGAATGAGGAAGACGTGAACGACCTTTCCCAGAATATCTTCGTCAAACTATGGCTTATTCGTTCGTCGCTCGGCAAACTGCGTTCTGCCGGTGCTTATCTGTACAGGATGTGCAGGAATGCGGCCATCGATTATGGACGTACCCACAAGGTGAAGGTGCCGTTTACCGATGCGCACGACTCTGCGGAATCATATCCTCTTGACGAAGATTATTTCGCCAAAGAGCGCCAGTTGCAGATAGACGGTGTCGTGGAGCGGATGCCGTTCAAACGCAGGGAGGTGTTTAAGCTTTCAAGAAATGAGGGCATGTCAAATGACCAGATTGCACATTCTCTGGGCATTTCCAAGAAAACTGTGGAGAATCATATCAACGCTGCCCTTAAGGAATTGCGTAAAATAACATCCTGCATTTCATTTTTTTTGTAGTTTCCCTTGGGTGTAATGACTCGTTTGTTCGTCTTATTCATGAAAAAGCACAAGAATATGGCGAGATTATATCATTTCCCCGGATGGGAAAACATCGACGGATCTGCAGTTTCTGCGCAGGAAGTTGAGGCTGCATATCAGGAAGTTATGGCTCGCGCCACGACCCTTGAAGACTATCTGTCAGCTCAGCGCCGCCGCAGGAGCTTGCTGTGGAAGCGTTCATTGCTTGCTGCAGCTGCAGCCGTGGCTCTTATAATGGTTCCGGCACTGTCTTTCTGGTATGTTCACAAGTCGGCAAAGCAAGTTCAGCAGGTTGCCGTCAATTATGTCCAATGCTCAACCATGAGCGGGGAAACAAAAGATGTTGTTCTGCCCGACAATTCCAAGGTGACACTGAACTCCCAGTCGATGCTCATTTATCCGGAGACATTCGGCAGGGATCGCACTGTATTCCTGTCGGGAGAAGCCGTGTTCGACGTTACGGCCTCCGAGGAATCACCTTTCCAGGTGCAGACCTCCGAAATAACGGTAAGTGTTCACGGGACCATGTTCAACGTTAACGCATACTTCGATGCGCCTCTGGTTACAACTACCCTGAACCGCGGTTCGGTATCAGTGTGGCCAAACGCATCGCCGGAAAGGATTGTGGAGCTCAAGCCGGATGAAAGATATGCCTTTGAAAAGGCCACCGGAGCCATTACTACGGAGAAGGTGAATTCCAATGAATCCATGTCATGGGCCAGTGGAGAAATCTGTTTCCGTTCGGCCGACATTCACGAAATAATAGGGGTTGTCCAGCGCCGTTATGGCGTTCAGGTATATCTTGCCACGGACAGGTACGACAACGCAAAAATCACGGCCCGGTTCATACACGGAGAAACTGTGGATGAACTGATGGATGCCATATGCGGTGTCGTGTCCCACATGAAATACACCCACACAGAAAACACCATATACATAAAATAAGCTAAAGACCTATGAGAAAGACAAGATTCCTTGTCTGTATGCTTGTGGGCCTTCTGCTTTCAATAGCGGCGCGCGCCCAGAGCCCGGTCATCAATTTCTCGCAGAGACAGATGACCCTGGCTCAGGCGTTGTCCGTTGTGGAACAGCAGAGCGGTTATTCCATAGCATACAATGAAAACCTGCTGGATCTGGGGAAAACGGTCTCCACTCCAAGCGGGAAAACGCTCACCGAACTGCTTCCAATCCTGCTTGACGGCTCCAATGCCGAAGCCAGGATAAGCGGCAAGATGATTTTGATTGTCGAGAAAGAAAAGGAACGTCCCAGGCGCCAGGCCTATTCGGGTACGGTGGTGGACAAGGACGGTCCGCTGATTGGCGCGGCGGTACGCGTCAAGGACACGGACGTGGTTGTTGTCACATCCTTCGACGGCTCCTTTTCCATCCCGGCCGATAAGGGAAGTACCATTATTGTGAATATGCTGGGCTATCAGGATGCAAGTTTCACTGCCGGTACCAGAACGGAAGGGCTGTTAATAGTCCTGACGGAAGACGTAAACCTTCTTGAAGAAGTGGTGGTGGTGGGATATGGCTCGATGCAGCGCCGCGACATCACATCGGCAATCACGACATACAGGCCGGCCGAAGAAGGCGAGCGCCAGGTCCTGAGCCCCGATGCAATGCTGCAGGGCCGCATGGCTGGCGTGAATGTCACAGCCGCCTCCGGTACTCCCGGTGGAAAGAGCCGTGTGAGTATTCGAGGTATCGGCTCCCTCACTGCCGGCAACGAACCGCTTTATGTGATTGACGGCATACCCATGAGCAACACATCGGGCGATACGGGCGCATGGGGAGGAGAATCCCTAACCGGCCTGTCCGACATCAATCCTGCCGATATCGAAAGCGTCCAGGTGCTCAAGGATGCAGCATCCGCGGCGATTTACGGTTCCCGCGGAACCAACGGGGTTATCATCATCACAACCAAGAAGGGCGCAAAAGGCGCTCCGAAGCTGAGTGCCGATGCGAGTTTCGGCCTAAGCTGGCTCGCAAATCTGGACAAGCTCAAAGTTGCCGATGCCGACCTGTACCTTGAGGTGCAGAACGAGGCTATCGACAATTACAACATTCAGACAGGCTCCTCCATAGCCCGTCTGGAAAATCCTTATCCCGGCAAGCCGCAGTTCAGCTGGCTGGACATGGTTTTCCGTGTGGCAAAGAGTTGGAATGCCGCCGTGTCGGTTTCCGGCGGATCCGAGAATGCCAACTACTACATATCGGCAAATGCCAAACAGAATGAAGGCGTAGGAATAGGCAGCCTTTATGAGAAATACACGCTCAAGACAAACGTCAATTCCGATGTAAGGAAATGGCTGTCGGTGGGCGCGTCGATGAACTTCAGCTACACCAATGCAAACCGCGTCCCGGACGGAAGCATCGGCACCTCGATGCTTACCCACGGTCTGGAGCACAGGCCCTGGGATACGCCGTTCAAGCCTGACGGATCATACACAATCATCAACGCTGAACTCCTTCATTACAACCTTGTACAGGCCATCAACGAGCAACACGTCTACAACCGGAGCTACCGCATGTACGGATCGGCCTACATGAAGCTGAATTTCAGCAAGGACCTCAATTTCAAGACCAGTTTCGGCGGCGATATCATGGCGGCGGAAGACCATGTCCAGTATACCTCGGAGCACATGTACGGCAACTCGGTGGGCGTGCTCATCGACTCCCGTAAAAACTTCACCTCGATTGTGGTGGACAATGTTCTGAGCTATAACCATAAATTCGGAAGACTCACCGTGGATGCCATGCTGGGTCATTCCTTCCAGATGGACAACAATTCCACGGCTCTACAGAAGGGCCAGGGCTTCCCGTCCAAATCCTTTGACGTGAACTCGGTTGCCGCTGAATTCACGGATGTGACCAGCGGTCTGTCCACATGGGCCCTGCAGTCTTTCATGCACCGCACCACCCTCAATTGGGAAAACCGCTATCTGGTTACGGTGAACGCCCGTTTCGACGGCTCGTCCAAGTTCGCACCCGAACACCGTTATGGTTTCTTCCCGTCCGTTTCCTTAGGATGGAACATGTCGGAAGAGCCGTTCTGGCAGCGGAAGGACATTAAAGCAAAACTCCGTGCCAGTTATGGTGCGACAGGAAACCAGGGCGGAATCGGCAGTTATGCCTATCAGTCCCTTGCCAACGGCGGATACAATTACATGAACCAGAACGGTCTGGCCGTTATGACTCAGGGAAACCGCGACCTTGAATGGGAAAAGGCCGACCAGTACGATCTGGGAACGGATCTTTCCTTCTTCGACGGCGCGCTCACTGTTACGGCCGATGCCTTCCTTAAGGATACCAGGAACCTGCTTTACGACAAGCCTGTATCGGCAACAACAGGTTTCACAAACTATACAAGCAATATCGGCTCCATGCGCAACAAGGGCCTGGAGTTCTCTATCGGTGGCAACCTTGGCAAGCACGACCTTCACTGGAAGGGCGATTTCAACATCTCCTTTGTCCGCAACAAGCTCACCGCACTCATCGGCGAGGATGAAATCCTGCGAACCGATGACTATCATGCTCTTAAAGTGGGAGAAGAAGTGGGTAGTTTCTACATGATAAAGATGACCGGCATTTACCAGAGCGATGAAGAAGTGCCCACATATCTGTACGAAAACTACGGAGTCCGTGCAGGAGACTGCATTTATGAGGACGTGAGCGGCCCGAACGGCAAGCCGGACGGCGATATTTCATCGGCCTATGACAGCCAGTTCGTGGGTTCTCCCAATCCGAAGTTCACCGGAGGCCTTAACAACTCCATAACTTACAAAAGCCTGGACTTCAATATCTTCTTCACTTTCTCCTACGGCGCCAAGCTGTACGAGTACTGGACCGGCGGTCTTCGTCTCGGAAACGGCAACTGGCCCGCGCAGGAGTCTGAAGCCCTGGCCCGCTGGACCGGCCCCGGCACCACCAATACTACTCCGAGGGCGATTTACGGTTACACCTGGAACTCGACAATGTTCAAGAATACACGTTTCCTCCACGACGCATCTTATATCCGTCTGAGGAATCTGTCGCTGGGGTATACCTTGCCGTCGACACTTTCAAAGCGCATCGGCGTGGACAAGCTCCGCGTTTATGTGCAGGGAGACAATATCTGGCTGTACAGTCCGTTCCGCTTCCTGGATCCGGAAGTGAACACTTCCCTCAATGCCACGAAGATGGGTTTGGACTGCATGTGGATTCCCCAGCCCCGCAGCTGGACTTTCGGTATCAATCTTAAGTTCTAGAGTATGAAAAAGTATATCATATACCTGGCTGCGGCCCTTGCACTGGTTTCCTGCGACAAATTGCTGAACCAGTATCCGCACAATGCGGTGTCCAGCGATAATCTCACGGAAGAGGATGCCGAACTGCTCATGATCGGTGCTTACAATATTGCACAGTACAAGCCAACGTTCAATGGCTGGGCGATGTTCGACATCATCGGCGGTGATATTATCCGTCCCGGCGCAACATCCACCAATACCCCCGCGCTGGTTGTCCAGGGCGCTATCGCTCCCGACAACAGCATGGTATCAGGCCCGTGGAACGGTTATTATGCCGGCCTTTATCAGATAAACAACTTCATCAATTCCGTGGAGAAGATTCCCGACTCGGCACGTAAAACCGAGATGCTGGGCGTAGGACATTTCTTCCGCGGACTGTACTACTATAATCTTGTTGCCCGCTGGCGTTCTGTTCCCATCGTTACCGGCCCTATTACGGAAGATGTGGGTCAGGAAAGCGAGGCGGACTGCTGGAAGTTCGTGGAAGACGAATTCAAGCTGGCAGTTCAGATGGCTCCGGATTTCAGCAACAAGAATTACGTGTCCAAAGACGCGGCAAAGGCTCTTCTGGCCAGGACATACCTCGCTACCGGCAAAAAGACGGAAGCGGCGGCGCTGGCAGAGGAACTCATTACCTGTGGCCGTTTCGCCCTGGCCGATTTCTCGGATATCTTCAGGGGCAAGTACAACCGCGAGGAAATTTTCACCTTTGCCAATCTGCTCGAGGAGGGAAGCTACAACATCGGCTCCTATTATTATACAAAGGAATCTCCGGTTGGAGGAAGCTACACTTTCTGCCCCACACAGGAAGCAATGGACATGTTCCAGCACATTGACAAGCGCCGCACGGTATCCGTGGATATCCAGGGAAGCAACAATGTGGTGAACAAGTACTGCCAGGGTGATGCCGGGCACGACCCCATCTACATCACAAGGCTCGCGGAAATGTACCTGATAAGCGCGGAATGCAAGGGTCTTGCCCTTGGCATCGACCGCCTCAATGAACTCCGCCGTTTCCGCGGTCTTCCCGATGTGGCCCCCGCAACGGAAGCGGCTTTCCAGGATGCGGTTCTGAACGAACGCCGCCTGGAACTGTTCGGCGAGGGATTCCGCTGGTTCGACCTCGTGCGCACAGGCAAGTATGAGCAGGTGGTCGGAGTGGACACCAAATACACGGTATTCCCCATTCCTTCCAGGGAACTCACACTGAATAAACTCTTGAATCAGAATCCTCTGTGGGTGGCAACACCCGAAGGGGAATAAAGGGTAGAAGTGATATGAAAAGATACGTATACTTCCTTATGATTCTTGGAGCCGTCCTGAGCTGCAAGAAACTTCCCACCGGCCCGGATGATATCCCGGATACCAAATATCAGCCCCGTACCGAATTGGGCAAAATGGTGGCCGGAGCTGCATCGGTGGGGCATATTTATGCCGATACCACCTTCGTCATCGCCATGGGCGTGGACGAAACCGACATCCATCTTCAAACTTCCACGGCCAAGGTGGAGCATGTGTTCATCCTCAGGGTCGACCTTTCTACTCCCGGCCTCAAGATGAAGGTTGGAATGCCTTTCAATATCGACTCATATGTAATCGGCAGCCGCCAGACTCCGTCCGACATGATAGAATATGTGGACAAGCCCGGGCAGAGGGTGGTGGCCGTTGTGAATGCCGATTTCTGGGACACGTCCAACGGTAAGATCCGTGGCCCCATCCACCGGAACGGCAGGGTGCTGAAAGACACATTCGTGTATTCCACCACGCTCACCGACCAGGCGATAAGCTTCTTCGGATTTGATTTTGACGGAGTCCCGGTAATCCGCGATACGGTAACATACCGTACTCTCGCACCGGACCTCCGTGACGTTACCGGAAGCGGAGTGATAGTTCTCAAGGACGGTATGGTGCCCGGCGACTTCTCCGGTTATTCTACTAATAGGCATCCCCGAAATGTGGTTGGCTATACTGCCGATGGCAAAACCGTCTATTTCATGATAGTGGACGGCCGCCAGCCGCTGTGGTCGGACGGCATGCTATACTGGGAGATGGGTGAAATAATGAAGAGCCTTGGCTGCAGCTGGGCATCCAACCTGGACGGCGGCGGCAGTGCTCAGCTCGTGATCCGTCACCCTTCGGCTGATATCTACATGCTCCGCAACCGCGCTTCCGACGGCGCCCAGCGCCCGGTTGTAAACACTTGGATGGTAACAGTAAACGAACCATAGCCATGAAAAAGGTATTATATATAATGTTGGCTTTCATGGCCGTTTCGGCCGTGTCTTGCCAGGAGCATCCCCAGAATGAGCAGAAGCCGGCACCAAAGCTGCTGTCTCTTATTCCCAAGGCCGGTTACCCCGGAACGGAAGTGATTATTTCCGGTTACGGATTTGAAGAGCCTGCAAGCGTGTCGGTGGACGGTGTTGCAGCAACGGTGAAGTCGGTCACAAACGACAGGATCACCGTTACGATGCCGAATCATGCGCTTGGCACTGCTCCAGTTACGGTTACTACGGCAGATGTCACTCTTTCCGGCCTTTCGTTCCGCTATGCGGAGCCGGTAGAGGAAGAGAAACTGGCGATATTCTCCTACACGCCTTCATCCGGTGTCGTTGGAGACCAGATTGCTATCGGCGGTCAGCTGTTCTCCAACAAGAAGGAACGCAACAGCGTTACCATCAACGGCAAGACAGCCGAGATCGTGAGCGCAAATGATACCCGTCTGGTTGTAGTCCTCCCCGAGAACCCGGAAGGCCAGTATCCCTTCGTCGTAACAGTTGACGGGACGACGGTAACCGGTCCCAACTTCACTTATAACAAGCCGCCGGAGCTGTCGGTGTATTCCGTTACACCAAATACCGGTGCTGCGGGCGATGTCGTCAAAGTTGTCGGCATATGCTTCAGCGCAACACCGTCGGAGAACATTGTAACCATAAACGGAGTGCAGGCCACAGTGCTTTCTTCCACGGTTACGGAGCTCACGATTCAGATACCGGAGAATCCCAAAGGCTCCTATCCTGTGGTTGTGAAGGTTGGTGACAAGACAGTAGAAGGCCCTGCATTCATGTATGTGGACAAGGCTCACACTTACACCGTGAGGACTATGTCCGGTTCCGCGGGTAGGGCCGCAGATATTAATACCATCGTGGACGGCGTCTCCACTGTGGCCAAGTTCCGCCAGCCCCGAGGCGTTTGCTTCCTGCCCGACGGAAGAATAGTCATCTTTGACAACGGCAATAACGCCATCCGCTTCATGAATCCCGCCACATGGGAGGTGAGTGGCTCCTCAATCGCTGCGAAGTCGATGCTGAATGCGGCATGGCGAGGATGCATACATGGCGACTGGATTTACATGGCCAGCAAGGGCAACAACAAGATTGTCCGTTATAATTACACGACTGATGCTGCCGAAACGGTTGATGCCGGCTTTACCGGCACCTCGCCCATGGATGTATGCTTCGATAAAGACGGAAACGGCTATGTGCTAGTGCGTGACGGTTCGAAGGCCATCTTCAAAGCCAACGGCACCGATTTCTCCACCATGGAGACCTTCGCCACCTTCGACGACGGCCCCCTGGCCATGGAATTCGACCCCGAAGGCAACCTGATCGTGAGCACCAACGGCAGCCAGATTATCGGCATAAAGCCCTCCGGAGAGAAATTCGTAATTGCCGGCATAAGAAACGGCAAGGACGATAACAACGGCGAACCCGGTCAGCCGCTCACTGCCAAGTTCGGTTCCAACCTCTTCGGAATAACCCTGGATGCCGATGGAAACATCTACGTGGCTGATGATTCATTCAAGATCATCAAACTTATCTCCCGCGGCGAGCATGGGTATGAAGATGCTGTCATTACCACTATTGCCGGTAAATCCGGTCAAAGCGGAACTGCCGATGGCGTGGGTGCCGATGCCAAATTTAATTCTCCGGGCGAAATCCGTATGGATCCTTCCGGTAAACGGCTCATAGTAACCGAGTACAATGCGTTCTTAATCCGTGAAATTGTAATCGACTAGTCATGAAAAGATTATTATACATATTGATTCCGCTCGTCCTTCTGGCTTCGTGCCAGAGGGATGGGTATGTCGCCAGGGTAACGGACCTGCGACTTGTCTCCGTAGATCCCAAGAACGGATATCCCGGAGACCTGGTTACAGTTCTGGGACGCAATTTCTCCACGGATCCCGCACAGAATGAGGTAACCGTTGGCGGGGCGCCGGCCCGTGTCCTGGAAGCCTACAAGGACAGGCTCCTTATAATCATTCCCGACAACGCTCCCGGAATCCGTCTCATTTCTGTGAAAGGTCCTGCCGGAGAGGCTACGGGATTGGAATTCAATTACCTGAAGGTTCCCGACAAGGAGTATCTTGTTTCCACTATCGTCGGCCAGCAGGGCGTCCGCACCTGCACCGACGGCGTTGGAACGGGTGCAACTACATATATGCCCACGGGCATCAATAAGGCTGCCGACGGTACGCTGTGGTTTACCGACCGTGGCGGGAATGCCATACGCCACATATCGGCCGATATGACTGTGTCCACGGAAGTCAAGATAACGGAGTCCGGTGCCGCCGTATGGCAGGGTGCCTTTGACGCATCCGGCAACTACTGGTACAACGACAAGGCTAAAGGAAAGCTTTATCGCTTTACGCCATCGACAAATACCAATACCATGATGGCCTCCGGCCTGGACAACCCCATGAATGTGGCGGTGGGTCCCGACGGATTCATTTACGTTCCCTGCCGTAACGGCAAGGTGGTGTACAAGTTCAATCCCGCCACGCTTGAGAAGACAGAGTTTGCTCAGATTCCTGACGATGGCCCCGCCTTCATCGCCTTTGATCCCAAGGGCAATTTGATCGTATCTGTGCAGCATGGATACAGAATCATCTCCATCGACTCTGAAGGCAACGAGACAACCATTCTTGGAACGGGGTCGAAAGTGGAAACTATGTATGACGATCCCAATGGTGATCCGCTTAAAACTACAGTCCGTTCCTGCCAGGGGCTTGACATTGCTCCCGACGGAACCATGTACGTAGGCGATGCTGCATATCATTGCGTCCGCAAACTCACCCCTGACGCTACCGGCAATTATGCAAACGGCTTTGTGGAAACCATCCTTGGCGGCAGCAAGGGCTATGCCGACGGCAAGGGCCTGAATGCCAAGTTTAACGAAGTGGACGGCGTTCTGGTTTACGATGAGAGTACTCTCTATATCTGCGATTCCCAGAATTGTCTTATCCGTAAAGTGACCGTAAAATGAAAAGGATAGCGGTTTTTTTAGCAGTGATTATGCTGGCGGGCTGTTCCACAAAGGTGGTGAAGCCCGAAGCCGGGACTCCGTTCCGTCTCCTGTTCTGGAATATCCAGAACGGCATGTGGAGCGGTCAGGGTGACAATTACGACAAGTTTGTGAAGTGGGTTTCCGACCAGGATGCCGATGTCTGCGTCTGGTGCGAAGCCAGGACTATTTATTATACGGGTACGCGTGACAAGATGCCCGTAGAGGAGAAGTATCTGGTGGACCATTGGCCGGAGCTTGCCGCCCGTTACGGACACAAATATGTTTATGTGGGCGGGATGAGAGACAATTATCCCCAGGTGATAACGTCCAAGACACCTATTCACGGTATGGCAAAGATCGTGGGAGAAGAGCCGGACAGCCTTGTCGCCCATGGCGCCACATGGGCCCAGGTGACGGCGGCAGGAAAGACCCTGAATCTGGTCGCCCTGCATCCCTGGCCACATCCCTATGCATATAATGCGGCAGACCAGGAAGCGTCCAAAGCAGCTCATGGCGGTGATGCCTACCGGAAACTTGAAGTGGAGTATGTGTGCAAACACACCATCGGCAGCGCCCAAAACGGGAACTGGCTCATGATGGGCGATCTCAACTCGATTTCCCGTACGGATAACGCCTATTACGGACTCCCTGCCGACGATTCCAAGTTCCAGGCCCAGGATTATATCCACGAGCATACACCATACAAGGATATCATCAAGTGTCTCTATCCCGAAGAGGTGATTCTTTCGACGGCAAGCAATAACCGTATCGATTATGTTTACTGCACTCCGGATCTGTATCCTGCTGTCACGAATGCACGGATTGTCAGGGACAGCTATACCGACCCGGTCAGGGACGAGGTGGTAACCAGTTTCTACCATCCTTCAGACCATCTTCCGATCATTGTAGATTTTAACTTCTGATCCAATATGAAACGACTGTTATATCTTATTCCGGCGCTTCTGCTCTTCGCCTGCGCGAAGGAGCCCGAAGTGAAGCCCGACCCCACACCCGACCCGGATCCGGATCCCGTGGTTCCCGAAGAAGTCGTCCTGTATGCCGATTTCGGCGAGTCGACACCCTCCAAAACGGGGTTCGGCGGCACTGCTTTTCAGTGGCGTACTGGAGACCGTATCCGCGTCGCCCTTACCGACGGGAGTACTTTGGATATGCGCTATTCCGGAGAGAATACGTCCGGCGCGGCAGCGTTTACCCAGACCGAGACTCCGTCATCGGCAGTGCAATTCGGAGATGCCGGTTTTGCGATTTATCCTTCGCTTGCGGCTTCCAACTGCATGCTGGCGGGCACTACTCTAACGCTTAACCTTAAGAACAATTACGCATGGAGCGAGGGCAATGTTGAGGCGCCGATGATTTCTAAGGTGCGTGAGGGAGAGAATCTGTCCTTCACCCATCTTGGAGGATTGCTCAAAGTTACACTTACCAATATTCCGGCCGGCGCGGCCAAACTGATGGTGCGCACTCCCGGATATGTTACCACCAAAAACATGGTGGTGCAGGGATGGTTGGGCTCTTTCACATCGTCCACGCCCTATGTGCAGGCGTATCCGGGCGATGACGGGCTTATCGGCCTGCCTTTTACCGCCGGTTCGGCAACTTCCAGGGTATTCTACGTTCCGCTGCCGGTAGGTCCGGGAACGACTCACACTTATCCGGAGATTCAGATTTATCTGGTGGACGGTTCCGGCAGCACAATTTCCGGAACAATGTGTACGGCGCAAAATGTGACGATCGAGAGGGCTCATGTCAAGCCCATGGAGGCAAAGGCATATCCGGATTTGAAGAGTCCTTTCACGGTAAGCACTTTGTTCGGCTTCTCAAGCATCCAGAATGCTGTCGCCAATAAAGTCGGCGGCGACAGGACAACGGCCGTCTTCGGTGCAATCCGCGGTATGGAATGGATTGAGGCCGATAAGAAAGCGGTGTTGATGGAACAGGCGCAGACCCTGCGAATCTGGGATCTTGATGCCGGAACAGTTACTGCCCCTATTACATATGGAGATGCGAATCACGTCCCCTGGCTTGGCAGTTATCATAACGGTAACGTGTGGTTTGCAGAAAAGGCAAAGGCCAAGATTTATACATTCAATCCTTCCACGCAGGCTGTTACACAAATTGCGGCTCAGAGCGACTGGAGCGGCAAGAGCGTAATGGATATTGTTTTTGATGCCGCCGGAAATGCATATGTGGCAGTCCGTGACAAGAATACAATATATAAGTATGACGGCGGAGATGTGACGGCCAGTCCTTCTCTTACCATCAACATCGGCAAATGGCCCAATGCAATGGCCTTTGATGCCGACGGTAACCTTATTGTGGCTACTAATGGCTGCCAGGTGCTTAATGTGAATCCGTCCACCGGCGCATTTACGGCGATTGCGGGCATTCAGGATGCCAAGGCGTTTGATGACGGCACGGCGGGGAGCCCCCTCACTGCCAAGTTCACTGCAAACCTGGCCGACCTTGCGATTGCCCCCAACGGCGATATTTATGTTGCCGACTGGTACCGGATCCGCAGAATACGTAAAGGCAATCTGGGTTATGACAACGCGGTGGTGACAACTGTTGCCGGCAGTACACAGGCGGCGAATATCAGCGCTATTGCCGATGGCGTTGGAACGGCTGCTACTTTCCGCCAGCTTGGCGGCCTGTTGCTGAACAGCGACGGTTCGGTTCTTTACATTTCCGACCAGGGCGTAGGTCAGATCCGCGAACTCTATATCGGCGATCCTGACGCTCCGGTAGTTGAGAAGACGCGCCTGAAATCGGCCACATTCAATATCCGTTTCCTCACGGATAAGGATACCGATGAGCGCAGCTGGGCCAGCCGCAAGACGGGCGTGGTACAGCTTATCAAGGACTACGATTTTGATATAGTGGGGTTTCAGGAGAGCCGGCCTGAGCAGAGGACTTATCTGAAGGACAATCTGCCGGCGTATACGTTCTTTGAAACTCCAGAAGAACCTTGCATGGCCTGGAAAACGGACAAGTTCGTGCTTCTGGAAAGCGGTTATTTCTATCTTTCCGCAACACCGGATGTGGCGAGCAACCCTTATCCCGGCTGGGTATCCACCAATCCCGGCCGCAGTAGGGTGTGCCAGTGGGTCAAGCTGGAAGATCGTGAATCCGGAAGGAAGATCCTGCAGCTGAACACTCACCTTGAGGTTACCAGTTCCGGAACGTCCATTTCGGAAGAGGAAGCCGTCACCATCAGGACAAAATCGGCAGAACTGATATGCAACAGGATTGCGTCCCTTAACGCGGGCGGCGAGTATGTCGTCATCCTCGGAGGAGATATGAACAGTTCCACCACCGAAGTTACCCATACCGATTATTTCAAAGTCCAGTTTACCGATTCCTACTACCGCAGCGCCGACCTTGGCGTAAAGGAAGGTCCTGTGGCCACGTACAATGCCTTTAGCTACGAAGACGAACAGCGCAGCAAATGGTATCACCGCATCGACTACCTGTACTTCAAAGGCGCTCTGGACGTGGTGAAATACAAAGTTATCGACGATAAATACAACGATTACTTCCCCTCCGACCACTGGCCGCTGATGGTGATATTCGCACTTGACTAATAATCACATAAAAACTATAGCTATGAAAAGAAAAATGTATCTGCAACCCGAAACAGAGTTGTTTGTAATTGCACAGGACCGGAATTTCTGTGCGTCGAATTTGAACACGGAGTCCACCGACGGCATTGAAGGCTGGACGTTTGATGAAGAAGGTGAATGGATGTAATGGAGGACAGCCTTATGAAAAAGATTACAATCCTTTTGATTGCGACCCTTGCTGTCGCTGCAGTCTCCTGCAACAAGGAAATGCCGATCCAGGATGCCAACACACAGATTGTCGGCAAAAACACCCTCGTGGCCCGTTTCGCCGAAGAAACCAAAACGGCATTCGTCGGCGGAACTTATATGTGGAAAAAGAACGACAATATGGTCGTCCGTAGCGACAATGCCAATGGCTATACAGTCTATAAATACACGGGGGAAGATACGGCCGGAGAGGTTGAATTTGTCCCGAATACTGATGATAACGTCGTGTATGGCCAGAACTCTTTCGCTATCTATCCGGGAAAGGTCAGCGGAAGTGGCGCCAGCGCCTATCCGAAAGAAGAAGACGGTTCTTTGAAGCCCGTTCTGAAAGATACCTATACATGGTCCGAAGGTAACGTGGAGGCTCCGATGCTTGCCCGCGTTGAGGCCGGTCAGCCGCTGGAATTCAAACATCTCGGTGGATGTCTAAAGGTTACGTACAAGAACGTGCCTCCCAAGGCCGCTAAGATTGTGGTTATGGCTCCTGTTACAGACCCGGACAAAATTGCAGACGGCAAAGTTACGTACAAGATTAACTCGACGATGAACCAGACCTATAACTGGACAACTGTCGGTGGTGGTTTTGATCCCGTTGAGGTTCCTTACGTCAAGGCCTACGATCATAGCGGCACGTACAAAACTGTCATCAGCCTCACAAATGCAACCGCAGCCGAGCGTGCTTCAGCTGACGGAATCACGGCCTATATTCCGCTTCCTGTCGGCCCCGAAGTGGTTGGAGGAAAGAACGTCTACCCCCAGCTCGATATTTGGCTGGCTTTTGCCGACAACACGGAGGTGCCCGGATCCAAGCGTTCAGCCGCAAATGTTGAAATCGAGCGCGCCCACATCAAGCCCATGCCTGCGATAACTTTGACGAAGTACTCGGTATCTGTCCTGGCCGGTGTTGATGGCAGCAAAGCTGCAGATGCCGCAGGAAAATTCAATAATATACGAGGGCTTGCCAGAATGTCTGACGGGAACCTTATTATTATGGAAAGCGCTGGTAGTTCAAATAGGAGTCTTCGTTTTGTAAATGTGTCAGATGGTTCTTTTACTACATTCCGTGACAATACACAACTTGGAGATCCCTGGCATGGTGCCGTATATGGTAGCTATTTGTATTTCACAGATAAATCAAAGGGTAAGGTGTGGTCTATGGACCTTACTTCTGGGACCAAATCTGTTACTGAGGTTAAGTCTGGATTATCTCAAGCAATGGATGTGAAGTTTGATGCTAGCGGTAATGCTTATGTTTTACTCAGAGATACTGGTGTATATAAGTATGAGGGCGGTTTCAGTGGTTCCCAAAGTGTTTTTGCGCCTCTTGCCAGCTTTGGCGGAAGCGGAGTTACTCTTCTCGGAATGCAATTTGACCCTGCCGGAAATCTGATTGTTGGCGCAAGTGCATCTGCGGCCACAAATACAAATGGCTTCAAGTTATACAAAGTCGATACATCTGGTAATGTTTCGTGTATCGCGGGTTCAGGTGCAAAGGCGGCTAATTATTCGGAAACGGTTGATGGCGCTGCGCTGTCGGCCAAGTTTACGGCTAATCTCCAAGGACTTGCATTTGATGCTTCCGGTAATCTGTATATCACTGATAATATTGACATTCGCAAAATTACTGTGTCTACGGCAGGCAATTATGACGATGCTGTAGTAACGACTATTCTTGGAGGTGGAACATCATACACAAATGCCGTTGGAGCAGTAGCGGCTTTTTCTGCCTTGCAGGATATCATATTCAGCGCTGATTATTCCACTATTTATGTGACTGATCAAGGGCGCGGAACACTCAGAAAGATTACTATCGAATAGCAATTCGTAATTGTGTATTTGTTGTCGGGGCTGGCTGACTGTGTCGGCCGGCCCCATTTTCTTGACGATATGAAAAAGATTATCGTTTTTGTGATTTTGCTTCTGCCGTTGGCTTTGTGGTCGCAGGAGTATAAATATGTGGAGGCGACGGAGTTGACGATTTGTGGAAAGGTGTTTCCGGATACGCCCAATCCGTATCACCGTATCGACACGGCCCGTTTCCATGGATTTACAGCCAGTGAACTGAAGCTGATCACGGAGAGCGCCGGTATTGCGGTGGCATTCCGTACCGATTCTCCGTCCTTGCGGGTGCTGCCGCAGTATGTGCGCCCTTACTTCGGGGGCGGAACGACCGGATTCGCCGGCCGTGGATTCGACCTTTATATCAAGAAGGACGGAAAATGGCTCTGGGCGGCTGCCGGACTTCAGAATGACAATTCTCTCGATAAGCCGGTAAACCTGATCAAGGACATGGATGGGAGCGTGAAGGATTGCCTTTTGTACCTGCCTTTGCGCAGTGAGATGGCTTCTGTGAAAATCGGCATAGAAGAAGGGTGCCTTTTGGAAGCATTGCCTCAGCCTTTCCGTCACCGCGTGGCCGTGTTCGGGTCCAGTTTCACACATGGGGCATCGACATCAAAGGCTGGGATGGCCTATCCGTCAATTCTCTCCCGGGAAACCGGCATTCAGTTCCTGAATCTTGGAGTTAGCGGCCGATGCCGTCTGCAGGACTATTTCGCCGCCGCCCTGGCCGAGGCTCCCGACATCGACGCATTCCTTTTCGACACATTCTCCAACCCCACGCCCGATGAAATCCGCGAGAGGCTATTTCCCTTCATCGAGGTCATGCAGGCCGCGCATCCCGGCAAGCCGCTGATTTTCCAGCAGACCATCTACCGTGAGCGTCGCAACTTCAACCTGAAGGCCGATGAATACGAGCGCGAACGTATGGCGGTAGTGGCCGACCTCATGAAGCAGGCCCGCCGCAAGTACAAGGATGTGTATTTCATCACTTCGACCAATGCAACCTCCCCAGACCATTATACCTCAGTTGACGGAACCCATCCCGGAGACTACGGCTACACCCTCTGGGCCCGGAGTATCCGTAAGCCCGTGCTCCGAATTTTGAGGAAGTACGGTATCCGGTAGTTTTTTGACCGTAAAATGGAAGTGACTGAGTATTAGCGATTTGTGAAAATGGGGTGTGGCATTTTGCAACACCCCGTTTTTATAAAACGTTGTGTGTCAGCGAGATGCATTTTACGCAATCCTATCGAAAAAAATGCTTATCTTTGTAAGCCGGTTCCAATAAGGGGGCCGATGATTATATGGAAGCATTGATTGTGCGGTGGAATGTAAACCCCGCGATTTTTCACATAGGAGGATTTGAACTCAGGTGGTACTCGCTGCTGTTCGTGAGCGGTTTCATACTGGGATGGTTTATCTTCAAGTGGTTCTTCCGCAGGGAAGGGATACCGGAGAAGATGCTGGATCCGCTGCTGTACACATTGCTGATCTGCACCATCGTGGGCGCACGTCTGGGCCACTGCCTGTTCTATCAGCCGGATTACTATCTGGGCTCGTGGAAGGGATTTTGGGAGATATTCATGCCGTGGAAGGGCGGTCTTGCCAGCCATGGCGGCACTATAGCGCTGCTTCTGGGCATGTGGTGGTTCTCGAAAAAGTACGGACGCAAGCATGATTTCGATTTCGTGTGGCTGCTGGACCATCTGGCAATAGCGGTTGCCTTCGCGGCGTTCTTCATCCGTATGGGAAATCTGTTCAATTCGGAAATTTACGGCGGTCCCACTAATCTGCCATGGGGATTCATCTTTGAGCGCAACGGGGAAACGGTTCCCTGCCACCCCACGCAGCTGTACGAGGGATTTACATATCTCCTTCTGGGATTTGCACTTATCGCCCTGTACAAGTGGAATCTTGATAAGATGCACCGCGGCATGTTCGTGGGTATCTTCCTGGTGGTGTGCTTCGGGTCCCGCATGCTTATTGAAATCATCAAGAACCCTCAGGTGGAGTTCGAGAAAGACATGGTTCTGAACATGGGCCAGCTGCTGTCCATCCCCTTCGTGCTCCTCGGCATCGGCTTCATCGTGTGGGCCTGCATCAAAAAACTCCCGGCCCGTGCCGTGCACCCAGAGAAGCAACCCGTCAAAAAAGAAGCGACGCATTACGCTCGCAGTCTGGCGAAATAGTGAGGAAAGACATAAATACGGGCGCGATTTTTGCAGTAAAATCGCGTCTTTTTATTGTACGTGTATGAAGAAACTAATCCTTGTGCTGGCGTTGATGACCCCGTGGGCCATGGCGCAGGCACAGTATGCGGAGGACCAGCAGCAGGATGGTGCGCCGTCGGATTCCGTGGCGGCAGAGCAGCAGGATACGCTGGTTCTTTCGCTGGACGATGCGCTTAAGATTGCGCTGTCGGAGAATATCAGCGTGAAGATTGCGGATTTGGAGGTTACCCGTGCGGAGTATGCGCAGAAGGGCTCCTATGCATCGCTATTCCCGCAGATTAATGCAACCGGCTCGTTCCAGCATACTATCCAGAAGCAGGTTATGTACATGGGCGGAGGTTCCAGTTCCGGCAGCGGTTCGGGCGGAGGAGGCGGTATGGCCTCAATGTTCACCGACGCTCTTGCCCCGTACAACTACTATATCGGCGAGTTCCTGAAGAAGCATCCGGACATTGCTCCGTATGTGGCACCGGCACCGGATCCGGACGATGATTCCGGCGACGGCGGCATCCAGGTGGGCCGATCCAATACTTGGTCGTACGGCATCAACGCCAGCATGCCGCTGGTTAACGTGCAGCTGTGGGAAAGCCTCAGGCTGAGCGGCGACCAGGTGGAGCTTGCGGTGGAGCAGGCCCGCGAGTCACGCCTGGGGATGGTAACATCTGTGAAGCAGGCATATTATGCGGTGCTGCTTGCCAAGGCATCATACGATGTATACAATGCCGTGTATGAGAACGCAATCGAGAACTTCAAGCTCACTGAGATGCGTTACAACAGCCAGAAGGCATCGGAACTGGATCTCACCAGGGCAAAGAGCTCGCTGGCATCGGCAATCCCCAATCTCTACAATGCGGAGAATGCGGTGGAACTGGCTCTGTGGCAGCTTAAAGCCGTCATCGGCCTGGATCTGGACCGCCCCATCGATATAACCGGCAACCTGGATGAACTTGCAGAACTGATGTTCCGGGACATCACGGAAGGGGAGGAGGCTGGCCTGGAGGGCAATACACAGCTGAGACAGCTTCAGGCGCAGGCCGATATGCTCGCGCGCCAGATAAGGATGCAGCAATATGCGTATATCCCCACCCTGTCGCTGGCATTTGCGTATAACGTGAACGCCATGGCGGAGGATTTCGATTTCCAGAACTACCGCTGGACGCCGTACTCCTACATCGGCCTTCAGCTTAACATTCCAATCTTTGCCGGCGGACAGCGCTATCATCAGATCAAGCAGTCGCGCGTTCAGGCTCAGGAACTGGAATACCAGAGGATAAATGCGGAGCGACAGATCCGGATCGGCATACGCCAGAGCCTCGCTACCATGGACACTGCCATGAAGTCATACGAGGCGGCGAAGGATGCTCTGGAGAGCGCCGAGAAGGCCTATGACATTGCCGTGAAGAGCTATCAGGTTGGCCGGAGCACCCTTACGGACCTTAACAATACGGAGCTGGTCCTAACCCAGACAAGGCTCCAGACCGTGCAGGCCGTGTATAATTTCTTACTGGCAAAAGCCACCCTGGAACAGACACTTGGATACGATTTTTTGGCGGAAGAATGAATATGAAAAAACTGTATATTATCGCCGCGGCCCTGATGGCCCTGGCATCATGCAAGAACAACAGCGGCAGCTCATCCGAGGCAGGAGCTATCCTGGCCGGCGGTGCACAGGTTCAGACCACGGTCCAGAACGTTGAGGTTGCCACGGCGCAAAGGCGGGAAGTGCCCCAGGAAAGTGTTTATTCCGCAACTGTAGAGCCTTATGCGGAGAACAATATCGCGCCCCAGACGGCAGGGAGAATAAGGAAAATCAGGGCCGAGGTCGGCTCCTACGTGGGCAAGGGCCAGGTTCTGGCCGAGATGGACCGCCTGCAGCTTGAGCAGACAAGGCTACAACTGCAGAACGACAGCACGGAGTATGTGCGCTTGAAAGCCCTGTATGAGCAGGGAGGCGTCGCCCAGTCGGACTTCGAGGCCTTTGAGCTCCAGTACAAGGTGCGCCAGACCACATATCAGAATCTTCTGGAAAACACTATCCTTCGCAGCCCCATCACGGGCTATGTGACCGCCCGCAACTACGACGTGAACGACATGTTCACCATGGGCAAGCCCATTTTCACGGTTCAGCAGGTTGTGCCCGTCAAGTTGCTTGTGGGCATTTCGGAGAGCGAATATACCAAGGTCAAGAAGGGAGACACCGTAACACTTACTGCCGATGCCCTTCCGGGCAGCGAGTTCACCGGCCAGGTGGTGCGCCTGCACCCCACGATGAACTCCGCCACCCATACTTTCAATGCGGAAGTGCGGGTGAGCAATACCGACAGGGCCCTTCGCCCCGGAATGTATGTTCGCGTGACCGTGAAGTTCGGCGTGAACAACAGCATCGTAGTGCCGGACAGGGCTATCGTGAAGCAGGAGGGCTCCGGCCAGAGGTTCGTTTTCGTGCTTAACGATGATAATACGGTCTCCTACGTCCCTGTCGGCATCGGCCGTCATATGGGAAGGGAATATGAGATAACTTCCGGCCTGGAGGATGGCCAGAAGATTGTGGTGAAGGGCCAGAACGGCCTCAAGGACGGTTCAACGGTTAACGTGCTCAAAGAGGACTAAGAGATGAGCATCTACAGAACATCGGTAAACAATCCGGTAACCACCATACTTGTCTTCCTGGCGTTCGCCATCCTTGGCATTTACGCCCTCACCAGGCTGCCGGTGGACAATATGCCGGACTTCGAGTCCAACGTCATCATGGTGATGAGCTCCTATCCCGGAGCCAGCGCCGAGGATGTGGAGAACAACCTCACCAAAGTGCTGGAGAACACGCTCAACAGCGTTGCGGAGCTTAAGAACATCACATCCAACTCCCGGGAGAACATCTCTGTCATCACACTGGAATTTGAATACGGAACCGACATCGACGAGGCCACAAACGACGTCCGGGACAAGCTGGACATGGTGAGCCAGTCGCTGCCGGACGGCGCTTCGCTGCCTTATCTGTTTAAATTCAGTGCCGATGACATGCCGATCATGATCATGGCGGCAACGGCCGACCAGAGCGTATCGGCCCTGGATAAGATCCTGGACGAAAGGGTGGCAACTCCGCTGGCGCGTGTGAGCGGCGTAGGCCAGATTTCGGTGGCCGGCGCACCCAAGAGGGAAATCCAGGTCTATTGCGATCCGTCCAAACTGGAGGCCTATAAGCTGTCTATTGCGTCGATATCGGCAGTAATTGCCGCGGAGAACAGGAATGTGCCGTCGGGAAGCATCGACATCGGCTCGGATACATATACCCTGCGAATCAAAAAGGAATTCAGCGATCCTTCGGAACTGCTGGACGTTGTGGTCGGCAGTTTCAACGGCAATGCGGTGTACCTGAGGGATGTGGCCAGGATTGACGATACACTGGAAGAAAAGTCGCAGGAGTCGTACACCAACGGCGTCCGAGGTGCGCAGATCATCATCCAGAAGCAGTCGGGTTACAATACCGTCGAGGTTATCAGGAAGGTAAAGGCGGAGATGAGGAAGATTTCACATAATCTGCCTTCCGATATAAAGATTACGCAGGTGGTGGACAATTCCGAGGATATCATCCTTACCATCAAATCGTTGCGTGATACCATCATAATCACCTTCCTGGTGGTCATGCTGGTGGTGTTCCTGTTCCTGGGAAGGCTCAAGGGTACGCTCATCGTTGTCCTGAGTATCCCTATCGCCCTGCTGGCTTCACTGCTGTACCTCATGGCCAGCGGCAATACGCTGAACATCATTTCCATGAGCGCGCTGGCTATCGCCATCGGCATGGTCGTGGACGATGCCATTGTGGTGCTGGAGAACGTGACCACGCATCTGGAAAGGGGAGAAAAGCCGCGCGAGGCCGCCGTCCACGGCACTTCGGAGGTGGGTATTTCGGTTATCGCCTCCACGCTCACCATGCTGTGCGTGTTCCTCCCGCTCACTATGATCAAGGGTATGACGGGCATAATGTTCCGCCAGTTGGGCTGGATCGTGTCGATCATCATGATCGTGTCTACGACCGCGGCCCTTACGCTGGTGCCCACGCTGTGCTCGCTCCTGCTCAACAACAAGCCCACCACCAACAAGCTTTATCGGCTTGTTTTCGGCCCCGTGAACAGGGCGCTGGATGCAGTTTCTCGCGGATATTCGCGCCTTATCGGCTGGTGCATGCGGCATAAGAAGCTCATTCTCCTGGGCGCGGTGGCCATTTTTGCGGCGGTGCTGATTATCTTCCTGCCCCGCATGAAGACTGAATACTTCCCCACGCAGGATGAAGGCAGGATATCGGCAACCATCGAAATGCCCATCGGCACGGCGCAGGAACTCACCGGCGAGGTGGCGCAGGCCATTTACGAGAGGCTGATGGCCGATATTCCCGAAATCAAGGTCCTGAGCTACCGTTACGGCCAGGCGGACTCGGAGAACGCATTCGCGTCCATGCGGCAGAACGGAACATACCTTATTACCATGAATATCCGCATCGGCTCGTCAACAACCCGTGAGCGCACGGTTTCGGAGATTGCCGATGTTGTCAGGGCCGATTTGCGCGAATTCCCGGAACTCAACCGCTTCAACGTAAATGAAGGCGGAATGGGAATGGGCGGCCGTGCGAACGTGCAGCTTGAAATCTACGGCTACGACTTCGAGGAAACGGAGAACGAAGCCAGGCGCGTTCGGGCTAAGATGATGGAGACCGGCTACTTCACCCAGGCAATACTGTCCAGAGACCAGTATACGCCGGAATACGAAGTGGATTTCGACCGCGAAAAGCTGGCATTGAACGGCCTGTCGTCCGTTACGGCTGCTGCGGCAGTTTCCGCGGCGATGTCCGGAACGGTTGCCTCGTACTACCGTGAAGAAGGCGAGGAATACAATATCCGCGTGCGTTACGCTCCGGAATTCCGCACCTCCATCGAAGACCTGGAGAATATCGTCATTTATAACAGCGCCGGTGCCGGAATCCGCGTGCGCGACCTGGGGTCGATAGTGGAATCCAAGGTTCCGCCCACCATCCAGCGAAAGAACCGTGAGCGCTATATCACCGTAACCGGTATCATGGCCCGCGGAAAGGCCCTGAGCGACGGTGTGGATATGGTGAATGCCATAATGGCCGATGACCCCCTGCCGTCCCATATGAGCTGGAGGATAGGCGGCGATTATGAGGAACAGCAGAAGATGTTCGGCGACATGATGCTGCTGATGGCTTTGATCATCATTCTGGTGTATATGGTCATGGCTTCGCAGTTCGAATCCCTGCTGGGGCCGTTCGTGATCATGTTCTCCATCCCGTTTGCACTCACCGGCGTGGCCCTGGGAAGCATGGCCCACGGCTGGATGCCGATAAGCGTCATGGGCATGATCGGCCTGATAATCCTGCTGGGTATAGTTGTGAAGAACGGTATCGTGCTCATCGACTATACCATTCTTTGCCAGGAGAGGGGAATGGGAGTTCGGGAAGCGTCCGTTACGGCGGCACAAAGCCGTCTGAGGCCTATTCTCATGACCACCCTCACCACTGTTCTGGGTATGCTGCCTATGGCCTGGGGTACCGGAGAGGGATCTGAACTGTGGAAAGGCCTGGGCGTTACAGTGGCGTGGGGCCTGAGCATATCCACGCTCATTACCCTTGTGATAATTCCTGTGCTATATTGCGGTTTCACAGAGCACCGCCAGCGCAGGAAAGAGAAAAAATCGGCAAGGACTGCAACAATATGATAACGTTTTGCATCTATTATTTTGACGTGCAAATATGAAAGCTCTTTTTATTGTTTACAACCAGGCCTACAATCAGGAAATTGTAGATTTGCTGGAAGGACTCGGGCAGAGGGGATACACGGTGTGGTCGGAAATCGGAGGCCGCGGAAGCGTGGACGGAGAACCTCATCTGGGCTCGCACGCATGGCCAACCCAGAACCACGCACTGCTGTCCGTGATGGAAGATTCAACAGCGTCAAAGGTGATGAAAAAGCTTCGCGAAGTTGATGAATCAACCCCCGCCCTTGGATTAAGGGCTTATGCCCTTCCGGTGGAAGACGTATTGTAAATCAGAAAATTTCGCTATATTTGCGGTCGCAAGAATAATTGATAAATGGCTAAAATAGCAACAAATACCAATTTCGACTCCCTTCTGGAGGACAGCAAACTCGTTGTCGTGGACTTCTGGGCAACATGGTGCGGCCCCTGCCGCATGATCTCTCCCATTCTGGACGAAGCCGAAATGGAGATGGCCGACAAATTCACCCTCGTAAAGGTTAATGTGGACGATGCGGAGGAAATCGCCGCCCGTTTCCACATCATGAGCATCCCCACCCTCCTGTTCTTCAAGGGCGGCCAGGTGGTGGACAAAACTGTTGGAGCCATGCCCAAAGCCATGTTAATCGACAAAATCAACGCAAATCTATAATCATTATGAAAAAAGTCATTGCAATCATTGCCATTGCGCTTGCTTCCATGAGCATCGCACGTGCACAGTTCGGTATCGTTGGCGGTTTCACATCCTCCAGCACCCAGATCAACACCCAGGACTGGAAAGCCAATCTTGAGAACATCAGCCTTTATCATGTGGGTCTCACCTATAAGTTGGACCTTGGTCTCGGTCTCGCAATCCAGCCCTCCCTCACCTATGAAATGAAAGGTGCGGCTCTTAAGGAAGATATGACAGGCAGCGACATCGTCGAGGTTTCCAAGACCATCGAAACCAAGACCGGTTATGCCGAATTCGGCCTCGACCTCCAGTGGGGTCCGGACCTGGTGGCTTTCCGTCCCTTCATCTTCGCTTCCCCCTTCATCGGTTACATGGTAACCCAGGAAGAGAGCAGCGCAGTTGAGGCTCAGGTTGGCGGTGAAGGTGTTACCAACTTCAACCCCGACGAGGCAAAGGCATGGGCAGAAGAGGCCAAGAACCGTCTGGAGTACGGCTTCGGCATCGGCGCAGGTGTGGACATCATGAAGTTTGTCCAGCTCAAGGCCCAGTGGTTCATGAACCTTGGCAACCTCTACAACGAGGAAGGCAAGACCGTGGACTTCAAGGATGCCTTCATGAACAGCGGTTACAAGAATATCGAGAACTACAACGGTATCAAGGTATCCCTTGCTATCCTCTTCTAAGGACAATTGAAAGACATCCGGACCTATTTATCCGGTCCTTTGGACGAAGTGACGTCGCTTATGGCGGCGTCACTCCGTAGTAATATCTCCCTGTTGGGCAGGACCAACGAAGACCTGCTCCGGGAGAAGGGTAAAATGATGCGCCCCATGCTGTGCCTGCTCGCCGCAGGAGCGCTTGGGAAAATCAATTCCGACGCGGTTCACTGTGCGGCCGCGTCGGAACTTTTGCATAATGCCACGCTTCTCCACGACGATGTGGTGGACGGGGCAAGCCTGCGCAGGGGAAAGCCCACAGTGGGGGCGATCCTTGGCCCGCGTGCATCTGTGCTGGTTGGGGATTTCTGGCTGGTGAAGGCGATGAGCTGCGTCCAGTCCATTTCCGACGGCGGGCACAAGGTGCGTGACGTTTTTTCCAAAACTCTGTCAGATCTCACTGAAGGGGAAATGCTGCAGCTGGAAAAAGCCGTGAGCCACGATACCACGCAGGAGGATTACATCCGCATTATCTATTGCAAGACGGCATCGCTGTTCGAGGCTGCGGCCCTTAGCGGCGCCTTGTCGGTGGACGCTCCCAAGGAGCAGGTATCGGCAATCGGATGCTTTGCCCGCAATCTTGGAATCGCATTCCAGATCAAGGACGATATTTTCGACTATCTGCCGTCGGAAGCCATCGGCAAGCCTTCGGGCATCGACCTTCTGGAACAGAAGATTACGCAGCCGCTTCTGTGCGTGCTTGGGGAAATGAGCCCGTCGGTGGCTTTGAATACGCGGGTTCGCATCGGCAAAATCCCTTCCCAGCCAGCTGTGGCCGATGAAATCAGGGCGATGGTAGTTGAGGCCGGAGGGGTTGAAAAGGCCGCCGCCGTGATGGATTCTTACATAGAAAAAGCACTTTTGTGCCTCGGTCCTATTCCGGATTCCACAGAAAAATCGTATCTTGCAAGACTTGCCCGCTATGTGGGCGAAAGAAATTTCTGACCAGACGTGACCGCTGC
>JAGAAY010000026.1 GCA_017615065.1 Bacteroidales bacterium
AACTTGTCAATGTGATAAGCAGAATAGCCGGTTCGTTTGTAAATGTCAATAACCTGCTCGTAGTAAAGAGCCCGCTTCGTTGTTTGATTGATGAACATTGTTAACTCTTGGTTGTGAGTCAACTTTTTTCAGTTAAAGACATCGGCGTCATTTTTGGCCCTTTTTTGCTCCCGAACCGGAGTTTTTGCCAATTCGGCGTCATTTTTGGCCCTTTTTTGACGCCGGGTTAACATCACCAGAAACAACAAAACGGCCCCCAGAAACATGGGAGCCGTTTCGGCGGAGAGGACGAGATTCGAACTCGTGGTACCCTTAAGGAGTACGGCAGTTTAGCAAACTGCTGGTTTCAGCCACTCACCCACCTCTCCGGGAGCCTTTTGGCGAAACTCCGCCACGCGGGGCGGACTGCAAAGATACGAATCTTTTTTCTATTTGCAAGCTAATTTGAATTTTCATTGAAATTCCGTAACTTTGAAGGACTTTATAATGGTATCTGAATGAAGGTCTTTCATTTTACTTTAATGGCAGTCGCGGCAATGCTGTGCCTGGCGGGCTGCAACAAGGAATTGGACCGGGCCGGTGAGGCCGGAATCACCGTCAACGCCACTATCGGCAATTTAACCAAAGTATCATACCAGGGTAACGCCACCAGTTTTACTGAAGGCGACAAGATTATCGTGTATGGCTGGACGGGAACTGCCGATGCGGTGCCGGTAAACCGTGTGGTGAACGGCGTGGTGAATACGCTGGGTGCCGATGGAAAATGGACGCCGCAGGATAAGATGATCTGGCAGTCGTCCACGGGAAAGCATTATTTCCTGGGCGTTTACCCGGCACGCACAATAGGCGATTTCAAGATGGCATCGTTTAAGCTGAACCCGTCAAATTTCACGGAGAGCGATATTCTCATCGCTACCAACCTGGGCGGGGTAACGTCCAAGGACGGCGCAGTGGACCTGGAATTCAGGCACGCGATGGCGAAAATGGTCGTGAACCTGCGGTTCGGTACAGAATGGGAGAGCGTACCCGCGGTGAGCAAAGTAAGCGTCGCGGCCAAAACCGGCGCGGAGATCAATTATCTTGACCCTCACGCGTTATATGCCACCGGCGATGCGTCAGATATCAACCTTGTAGCATTGGCATCGGCCCCGGATGGATTCTCGTACAGTTACAGCGGTTTGCAGGTTCCTCAGGAAGGAGTGCGCAGAATCACGGTCGTTGTCAACGACGAGGAATACCTTTACGGGGCGCCGGTTGACATTCCTCTGGAATCCGGCAAAATCACCACAATAGAACTGGCCGTGAAAGGAAGGGCCCTGGTAGAGGCGGGAAGCGTAACAATATCCGACTGGGCCGATGGCACCGGCCTGCCCGGCGGTGCGGCGGTAATCGATCAGGGGGATCAAATTAATTTCGCCACGAATAATAAGAGTATGGAGTCGGCCCTGATTGCAAACCCCAATGTCAACATTTTCCCAGATAACATAATTACCAAGTACGAGGCAAGTCTGGTAACATCTCTGGAAGTTTTGTTCGGCGACAAACTCTACAACGGAGCGAATTATAACAGCTTTGACGAATTCCAGTATTTTACCGGCATCACAACCATACCGGAGGGCAGTTTCAAGGGATGGAATAATCTTACATCCATAACGCTGCCGGAGAGTATCACCAAGATTAAGGGAGGAGGCAGGAGTGAAGGACCTTTTGTTGATTGTCCAAAGCTCGAGTCCATCAAAGGTAAATTTACAGTGGACGACAAGATGATTGTCTTTGATGGTAAGCTGCTGAAAGTCGCCGAGACCGCCACAAGCATCACAATTCCAGACGGTGTAGAAAGAATCGGCAGAAAGGCCTTCTATAAATCAAATGTAGAGGAAATTACCATCCCTGCATCCGTAAGGGTAATCGGCGACAACGCTTTCGAGTATTCGCAGGTAGAGTACGTAAAGTTCGCGATGAACGGGACCGATTTTGCGACGGCAACATCGAATGTGGATTCCCTCGCGGAGAACAGTTTTGCCCATTGCTTCAGGCTGACCGGTTTTGACGGGCCTGAGAAAGGGACGTCCACTGTGCGGGTGACGCCAGACAATATGTGCCTGTGCCGGGATACTACTCTATATGCGTTTGCAATGGGATCCGGGCTTACCGAGTACGTCATCCCCGAGTCGGCAAACGTCCATAGGCTGGCAGCAGACGTCTTCAGTGCGAAGTCCTTTAGCTATTCATCCGCATACCCGTCGGCGGTGCAATGGAAGAAAATCGGACTTCCTTCTACCCTCACGGATATCGGGGATCATGCTTTTTCGGCACAGGAAGCGAACATGCAGGTATGGTTCAAGGGAGAGAATCCTCCAAAAGTGGTAGCCGGCGCGTTTGACGATGTGTCGAAAATAACCTTCTTTGTGCCGGCAGTAAAAAAGAACGACGGCACGGTCGATACGGAGGCTTCCAATCAGAGAATATCTCAATTCAAACAAGTGCTTGGGCCCTATGCTAATTGCATTTCCTACGACGACTGGCCCTTTGTTTCTACGCCATAGACAGTATTATCATGTCGAAATAGAATAAAAAATATGATAAAGCGAACCATACTTTTATTGCTTCTGGTCTTTGCGGCCCGGGTGGCAGGGGCGCAGGTTTTTGAGCCTGTGGACAATCCCTGGTATGCGGGGGCGGGGCTTGGAACGTCGCTGGGCCAGTGCACCTTCCGGAGCATTACGGAGCATGAGGCCCACTGGGGCTTCCAGGGTGGTGTATTCGGCGGGTACCGCTTCAACCGCCTGCTCTCGGTGGAAGCCGGTCTCCAGTTTGGCGGGCAGAGTCAGTACGCACTGGACTGCTGCACGTACTGGCTGTCGGAGGACGGCACACGCTACATGAGCCCGGTTTTGGACGAAACAGGCTGGTACTACCACGACGTGGCCACCCGCACGGGCTGGGGCAAGTTTGCCTTGCAGGGGAATGCCGATCTGCTGAGCCTGATCACCGCCCCGGATTGCAGGTGGTCGCTCAATGTCGGCCCACAGCTGGGAGTTGTTAGCACCAAAACAAAACTCGTCACCCCGGATAAGGAGATACAGTACGACCGCCAGTGGCATCTTGGCCTTGGCGGCCAGGCCTCTGTAGGATATCAGATAACGGAAAACATCGGCGCGTCCCTGTACGGCGGCATCACCTGCCTGAGCGGGGAACGCTTCGACAATATGCCCCGCCATGCGCACAAGAGCAACCTTATATATGACGCTGGAGTAAAGGTTGCGTTCCGCTTTGGCGGCAAGAGCGGCCGGCCGGAGATCATTGACATTCCGATTACTCCGTCTGCCGATGATGAAGCGGCACGCCTTCAGGCGGAGCGTGAGCGTCTTGCCGCTGAGAGGGCGGCACGTGAACAGGCAGCCCGCGAGGAAGCGGCGCGCCGCCAGGCCGAGCGCGAAGCGATTGCGGCGGCAAAGAAGGAAGCCGCGTTCAATACGCCGATACCTACCGTGTACTTTGCCAAGAACAGCGCCATGTTCGAGTTCAAGTACCAGCGCAGGCTGGTGGAAGCCCTCCTGTTCATGCGCAAGTATCCGGACTTCAAGATGGAGATACACGCCTACAGCTCGGGTATAGGAGAGAGGGAGCGCACTGAAGACCTGTCCAGGATTAGGATGAAATCTGTGCGCGACTGGTTCCTTCAGAGGGGCATAAGCGAAGACCGCCTTGTGAACTCATATTATCACGGAGTAGACAGCAACGCCCCTGACGAGGCCTCTGCCCGCCGCGTGGAACTTAAATTCGTAAAGTAAGGCAGCCATGAGAAAGACAGTATTATATATTGCATCAGCCCTGCTTGCCTGCGGCTGTTTCCACGAGAACCACGAGCTTGCTTCTCTCGAGACCGGAAAGGGCCTCATCGGCACATCGCTGGGGTGGGAGATGCCGGAAGATGCCAGCACCGGCATCCATGCCCTCACCGTGTCGGTTGGCGGCGCGGCAACACCATTCTCAAGACAGTACAGGGACGCGAAGGACGCTGCCGGTGAACTCATCCCTGTTGCCTTAGGCAGAAACGACATCCTGGCGACGGTGAACATGACCGCATCCGACGGCTTCACGATTAACGGCATGCCTGCAGCAAAGGCCGATGCCGGCGTGGGCGACGTTATTGTGTCACTCACTAATCCGGTGTCATCCCCGGAGCAGGCCTGGTTCGGCGTTACGGGAACGGACGTGAAGGAGAAGGAGATAACCATCGTGGAACCGACGCTACAGAGGCTTCTGTCATCGATATCGCTGAACCTTAACAACGTGCCCGCCGGAACGAACGTGGTACTTACGCTGAGCAACGTGGCCAAGAGCGTCAACCTCACTGCGAAAGATGCAAATGGAAGATACGGCGTTCCCAGCGCGGAGAGTGTGGGAGACCTGGAGATAGCAAACTACACGGCCGCCACAGCCGGTACACTGAGCCTGGACGGTTTCACGATGCTTCCCACGGCATCGGCCTTTGCGAGGTGCATTCTCACGATAGACGTAACCTCCTCCAACGGCAACAAGACACAGTGCGTATGCGACGCCCCCCTCACGGAGAGCGGCAAGGGTTACACACTGGACCTTGACTTCAAGACCATCCGGCCTTATATGTACCTTGATACCTACAGCATCAGCGAGTGGGAAGACGGCTGGACCGTGAACGGAGAAATACTCAACCCCCAGAATTAAAAACAACGATATACAATGAAAACGTCAAAGCTTTTCACAATCGCCATCCTGAGCATTGCGGCCCTGGCCTGCAGCAGGGAGAATGCCAACACTGCGCAAGGAGGCAAGTACATCACCATCAAGGCCGGCATCGGCGAGATGACAAAGGTGCAGACCACCGGCAACACCGCCATTTTCAAGGAAGGGGACAAGCTCTCGATGTATGCCTGGACCGGCAGCGCCGCCGCGGTAAGCACCGACCTGGTGGTGAACGGCGTAAAGAACACCCTTGGCGCCGACGGCAAATGGACTCCGGAAATCCAGATGCTGTGGGCCGATATGATAACGCCGCACTACTTCCTGGGCATATATCCCGCACGCACCGTGACCAACTTCACGGCCGACGCCTATGAGCTGAAACCTGCGGAATACGAGGCGAGCGACCTCCTTGTCGCCACCAACCTTGGCGGCCTCAAGGCCCAGAACGACCCGGTTGCGCTTACCTTCGACCACATGATGGCAAAGCTGAACGTTAACCTCACGTTCCGCAACCAGTGGGCCACGGAGCCCACGGTGACGGCCGTTACGGCCACGGCGAAGAAATCGGCCACAGTGGACTATCTGTCCAAGCTGGTCACCGCCTCAGGCACAGCCGGAGCCATCGCCCTTACATCTGTGAAAAACAGCGAGTGGAGCGGCCTTCAGGTGCCCCAGAGCGGTGTACACACAATAACCATCACCATCGACGGCAAGGACTATGTGTACACCCACAACACGGACATTCCCCTTGGCAGCGGCAAATTCACCACGGTAAACCTCATTGTTGGCCGCGACCAGATCAACCTGGCCACGGAAATCACCATCACCGACTGGGCCAGTCAGGGCGCCACCATCGAGGGCGATGCCGAAGAGGAAGACTAGACAGGATAAAAGAATATGAATAAGACCAGTATATTGTTCATTGTCGCTGCGGCGGGCCTCCTGCTGCCCACGGGCTGCGCCAAGGAGGCGGAAACCGGTGGCGATGAGATTCCGATGCGGGTGACACCGTCACTCGCGGGCGATACCAAGTCCGGAATGGAGACCGCCGACCTGTCGGAGTTCTATCTGCAGGTGAAAAGCTCCAGCCCCAAATACAGCTACTTCGGTAAATTCTCCAAGTCGGGATCGGAGTGGAGCTCCGGAGAGAGGTGGTATTGGGAAAACAGCGCCGCGACGGTTAACTGTTCTGCAGCTTTCTTCGAAGGCCACGCTTTTACGGAACAGGAATTTGCCGATGGCGTGGAGCTTTCCGTACCCGCCGACCAGAGTACCGAGGCGGGCATCAAGAGCGCCGACCTTGTGACTATATCGGCAAAGACGGTAAAGTTTACGGACACCGTCAACGGAGCCCTGCCGTTGGAACTGGGTCACGGACTCTCGAAGGTGAATTTCGTAATTACCCTGGGAGAGGTTTATTACACCATGAACCTCAGCCGCTCGGATAATCCCGTCACGGAAGTCGTGGTAAAGGGAGTTAATACCGGTTTTACATTCAAGCCGGGAACGGTGACGGTGAAGTCCGGCACCAAAAACGACATCACCCCGTTTGCGGGCAATTATACTCCTTCTACATCGGCCAACAAAACCGCTACGGCAACCTTCGAGGCGATTATGGTGCCGCAGACTTTTGCCGCCGGCGAACTGGAAGTGTCGTTCAAAATGGATAATACTGTATTTACCTGGGCAAATACATCGGCCATCACTCTGGAATCCGGCAAGACCCACAGCCTGCCGCTGAGCGCCACCCGGCCGGACTACTATAACGGCCACGAGTATGTTGACCTGGGCCTTTCCGTGAGGTGGGCCACCTGCAACGTGGGTGCCGACAATCCCTGGGAGTACGGCGACTACTTCGCCTGGGGAGAGACCGAACCGTATTACAGCAGCCTGGATCCGTTGACTTGGAAAAGCGGGAAAGAAGCCGGCTATAAAGATGCTTCGTACTTTGATACGAGCGATGGAGGAAACACTTTCACGAAATACACCACCGGCAAGAAGACGGTTCTGGATGCAGAAGATGATGCCGCCACCGCAAACTGGGGCACAGCCTGGCGCATGCCAACGCGAGTTGAGTATTCTGAGCTGAGTGCGAACTGTACCGTAATCTGGACAACACAGAACGGAGTGAACGGACGCCTTTTCACAAGCAGGATTAACGGCAACACCATATTCCTTCCAGCCGCTGGCCAAGTGTTCCTGACTCAGTATGTTAATGCGGGTTCAGAGGGTTACTATTGGTTTTCTTCCATACTGAATTACTCGCCGGAGAGAGCGTGGAACCTCACTATCAGATCCAGCAATATGAGTATCCCCGGAATGCCTCGTTTCCAGGGGCTCTCTGTCCGTCCCGTCACAAAATAACAGGGCTATTACTTCACCTGGTCCAGGGCCAGGCGGATGTTCTTGATGAGGGCTTCGGAGGAGTAGGTGGCGCCGGAAACGGCGTCCAGCTGCATGGAGCGGGCCTCTGCGGGGGTTTTGCCGTTGAGGGCATCCAGGAGGCCGCTGTCAAGAACCTTTTGGAAGAAACGGGGCGTTTCCTGATTGGGGAGCGCCCTGATTCCTGTAATTACCCCGCCGCAAACGGATAATTCCACCGGAGTTGGTCCGTTGAAGCCGATAATATCGGCCCCCAGGGCTGTGGTGTTAACTTTTAACGTGTCCGGCCCTTTGGCGCGGGTGCGCGTCCCGCAGGAGGGACTCACAAGGCAGATCCCGGACAGGACCAGCGCAAGTACAATAATAAGCAGGATTTTCTTCATACCCCGCAAAGATACTCACGAATCGGGGATTTTTATGTATTTTTGCAGAAGAGTTGACAACAGTATGAAGAAATTAGTCCTTACCCTTGCACTCCTTCTTCCGATCATCGCCGTTCAGGCCCAGGACAGGAAGGATTCCAAAGCAGAGATTTTCGCAAATATGGACCTTGCGGGCGGAGTTTATCGCCCCTATCCGGAAGGCCAGCCAATGCCGCCGAAGGCCCCCGCGGGCTATAAGCCGTTCTACATGAGCCACATCGGCAGGCACGGGTCCAGATACGCCATCGGCTCAACCGTCTATGCCGACCTTTACGAAGTCTTTGCCGATGCCGCCGGGAAAGGAAACCTCACCGCGGAAGGCGAGACGGTATGGCAGGCATACCGGGATCTTTACCCGACCATCCGCAACCGCGAGGGCAATCTCACAAAGCTGGGCCAGAATCAGCTGAGGCGGATTGCGGATCAGGTGTACAGGGACTACAAGCCCCTTTTCCAGGGCAAGACCAGGGCCGAAGTCCTTTCCACAGAGTCCAGCCGCGTTGTCCTCAGCATGTCGTGCTTCCTGGATGAGATGTTGCGTCTGGACAGGGATTTCGAATACACCGTGGACTACGGCCGCAAATACTACTCCATGCTGGTGCCGGAAAGCACCGACACCCCGGAGTTCGTTCCCCGTCCGCCGTTCCCGGATACCATACTGGACGCTTACGACAAGTTCGCCTCGGAATGCCTGGATTCAGACGCGCTCCTTGGGCGCTGGTTCTCCAATCCGGATGCGCTGTCGGCCGACAAGGGTGATTTCCTTTACAACCTGTGCGGCCTTGTGGACGATTTCCCCAACCTCGATTTCCACGTTTCAGAGACGCTCAGTGGCCTTTTCACGGCCGAGGAGCACTATCACCTGTGGCAGATACAGAATTACAGCGACTACCTTTATACGGCCCGCGTTCCCGGCTACACAATAAGGCGCTGCCTGGAGATGTCGGTGCTGGCCAGGGACATCATCGGCAAGTATGAAGAAGACACCGCGAACGGCGTTTCCATGAGGCTCAGGTTCTCGCACGATACGGCCATCATGCCGCTGCTGTCGTACCTGGGCGTGAACGGAATGGATGCGGAAATCCAGGATCCCAGGGAGGTGGAATACTATTGGCGCAACTACGACGTACCTATGGGGGCAAACCTTCAGATAGTGTTCTTCAAGAGCAAAAAGGCCCCGGACGATATCCTTATCCAGGTGCTGCTGAACGGCTTCCTGGCCACCCTGCCGCTTCCCGAGGCTGCGCCGGGATTCTATCACTGGGCCGATTTCGTGGAGAGATTCAATCGCCGGGAGGTTGGCCTGCTTAAGGTGATGTCTTACAATATCCGTTTCGGCAAGGCAAAAGACGGGGACAACAGCTGGGACAACCGCAAGGCGGCCGCCGCGGCGATGATAATGGATCAGAAACCGGCGGTGTTCGGCGTGCAGGAAGCGCTGGATTTCCAGCTTGAGTATATTCAGCAGAACTGCCCCGGATACGGGTACATCGGCGTTGGACGTGAAGACGGCGAGCACGGCGGAGAGCATATGGCCGTGTTCTATGACTCGCAGCGCATGGAGCTGAAGAACTGGGGTACGTACTGGCTGTCGGAGACGCCGGAGGTGCCTTCCAAGGGTTGGGATGCCCGCTGCAAGCGCACGGCTACATGGGCGCTGTTCTACGACAGGCTTAACGACAGGCACTTCTATTTTGTGAACACGCATCTGGACCATGTGGGCGTACAGGCGCGTATCAACGGCCTGGCCCTGGTGGTGGAACGCATTGGCGGAATGAACCCGGAGAATTATCCCATGATACTGATGGGAGATTTCAACGTGCACCCCGAGAACAGTTGCCTGGACGATCTGCGCACGAAGATGCTTGACGCATGGAATACAGCCGCCGAGGCCGATTACGGAGACACATACCACGGCTGGGGCAAACACGGCAACAGCACCCCCATCGACTATATTTTCCACAAGGGCTTCACCTCTTGCCTGAACATTCAGCGCGTGCGCAAGGAATATCTGGGCGTGCCGTTCGTGTCGGACCACTATCCCGTGACTTCGGTACTGGAATACTGAGCCTTTTGTTTTATCCCGGAGAATAATTATCTTTGAAACAATTAAAATACACTTTACAATGAGCCAATTGCATGTCATCGACCACCCCATGATCCAGCACAAACTTACGATCATGAGGGACAAACGCACCGGATCCAAGGATTTCAGGGAGCTTCTCAAGGAAATCGCCCTCCTGATGGGATACGAAATCACCCGGGATCTTCCCCTTACTGATGTAAAGATTGAAACCCCCATCTGCCCCATGACGGCAAAGACGGTGCGGGGGCGCAAAATGGCCATCGTCCCCATCCTGCGCGCAGGTATGGGCATGGTGGACGGCATGCTCACGCTCGTGCCCGTGGCAAAGGTGGGCCACATCGGCCTGTACCGCAACGAGGAAACCCACAATCCGGTGGTTTATTACTGCAAGCTTCCTGAGGATATCCAGGAGCGCCTGGTAATAGTTACGGACCCTATGCTCGCAACCGGCGGCAGTGCCTGCGACGCCCTGCAGATGCTTAAGGAGAAGGGTTGCACCAACATCCGCCTGATGTGCCTTGTGGGTGCCCCTGAGGGCATTGCACGCGTGCAGAGAGAGCATCCGGACGTGGATATTTTCCTGGCCGCGGTTGACGATCATCTGAACGAAGACGCCTACATCGTTCCCGGTCTGGGCGATGCGGGAGACCGTATCTTCGGCACGAAATAAGCTTTATGAAACGCTTAGCCACAGCCGTCGCGGCGCTGTTGCTCGCGCTGCATGGGGTTCAGGCACAGTTGCCCCAGCTTGTCCCGCTCCGGGACATGAAAGGGGACCTGCATCCCATGTTCAAGAACGGCAAGTGGGGCTATGCGAACGACAGGAACAAGTTTGTCATCAATCCGGTGTTCGACGGCGCGGAAAGATTCAACCGCGTGGGGGCATCGGACGGCAGCGTCCTGGATGTTGCCAAGGTGAGGATAGGTTCCAACTGGGGATATGTCTCCCGCGAGGGGATATTCTTCATCAGTCCCCAGTACGGTTTCATATCGGATTTCGATATCCACTCCGTGGCCTTTGCTTCAAACGGCGGGTCCTATATCATGTACGGAGTGGAGCCGTATTACAGCGTGAACCTGGGCGCAAAGATTGTGAAGGCAACGGTGCTGGACAGCGGTTTTGACGAGATTCCGCAGTTCTCGTTCAAGGGTATTGCAATAGCAAAGAAGGGCGGCAAGTACGGCATTCTGCGTTCTTCCGGCAAATGGACGGTGCCGTGCGACAACGACCGCATCTCCCAGGATCAGGATTTCAAGATGTACCGGCTGGAGCGCGACGGGCTCATCGGCTATGCAAACTATAACGGAGACATCGTGTTTCCGGTGCAGTTTGCTTCGCTGGGCTGGTTCTCTCCCGGCGTGGTAATCGCCAAAAACGGAGAGGTGGGCCTGTTCAGGCAGGACGGATCGGCAATTATCCCGGTGGAATTCGACTCCATCGACCTTTTCGGCTCCAATCTCATCCTCCGGAAGGGCGGGAAGGCCGGGCTGGCCACCATGGACGGGAAAATGATAATCCCGGTGGAGTACGAGGAAATAGGACAGATGCCAGACGGCAATTTCATGGTAAAGGGGGCCGATGGGTACAATGTGTACGGGCCAGACTGCACTCCGCTGTTCCGGTCTTCGTTCGACTCCCTGGTGCTGGATCCCAAACTGGGCTATCTGGTGGAGAAAGACGGCCTGCACGGTCGCCTGGACGCGCACGGGAAGTACATGTATCCCTGCATCTTCGAGGAAGTTCCGGACCCGGAGCAGAAGGGTTATGTGGAGATGATGGTGGACGGGGAGCCGTATATTTTCCTTGCAGGCGAGTCTTCCCCGCGCAAAGTGTCCGATTATGACGATTACCTGTACCGGACGATGAGCGACCGCAGCTATGCGGCCAGCACCATCCTGCCGGCGTGGATGAAGGGGCATATGGGACGTGGCAGGATAGAGAACAATCCCGTGTTGTCCGATAAGCCGGTGGACTGGGATGGTCTGATCGATGACGCACCGCTTGTCTGCTACACTTTCCATCGCTGGGCGGGTGTGGTTGAGACGGCCGTATGCCCAAGCGGCGGACGTGAATATACTGTGGTTACACCCGGAGCGAGGGTGAGCCTTGAACTGGAATACGAATATCCCAAACTGGATCCGGAGGATTACGACCCTGAGGATTTCGACGACAGGGACGATTATATAAGGTATGTCAGGTCGGGATCGTTCAATACCTACGAAATGCTGGTGCACGAGCCGTCGGAAAACGGCATTGCCCTTTATGAGGTATTGAGCACCAGGCATTACTGGAAATACAACCGTGGCGCCGCCAGGGAAGTCCGCACGGATTCGCCCGTGACGGCGGCGTACGGCTTCATCGGCCTTGGATGCGAGTATTTCGTGCAGCCGCTCTTCGGGGAGGCATACGGTTTTGACCTCAACGGAGCCCGCGTGCGTATAGGCGATGAGTGGAAGCTGCTCACGGCGGAGCAGATATCGGCATACGACCCATATGTCCAGCCTTTGTGATTTTTTCTTATATTTGCAGTATAGACACTAAACATGTTATCCAATATGAAAAAAATTCTCATTCTTCTTTCTGTATGCATCGCAGGCATCCTTCTGGCAAGCTGCCAGAAAGAAAGCACCCAGGACACTTTCAAATTTGACGGCAAGGATGTAAAAGTTGTCGCGGCCATTTCCATGAACATGGACGGCGAAGTCGGCATCGACTTTGACCTGGAGGACGGAACACACGGATTCCTGAAGAATCTCCAGAGCTGCGTCGGTACGACAGTTCAGCTTGGCAAGGAGGTTTCCGGCAAGGAATACTCCATCGGCTGCAACGGAACCCCGCAGCTTTACACTATGCTGGAAAAAGGCAAACTCCTTTATAACGACTTCAAGTCGGGCAAGATGGTCATCAAGAAGGCAAAGGACGGTTATCTCCTTACCATTGACGCAGTGCTGCTGGATGGTCGCAAGCTTTACATCCACCTGAAAGCAGTGGATGAAGCGGTTTTTAACAGCAGGGTAAAATAATGGAGTATATCAAGCCTGTCGACCCTGTCGAGTTCATGGACGCCGCGTCCAGGGAACTTGACAAGTGTGTTGAACATTATTTCCGGGAGATCTCGCTTGAAGAGGCGGCTCACCCGGAAATTCTTGATTCACACTATACGCAGGACTATCTTGACCGCGTCTTCCGGGACTACTACGAGCGCCTGGAAAAGATATGGAACCGCAGCCCCCTGAGCGGACGGGCAACCTTCGCTGCAGCATACCATGCCCCCGCCATTGAGGAGGCGGGAGACCCCATGGCTTTGGACAAGGCGTACAAAGACGCCGCCCGCCGCACCCTGTGGGAACGCCTTACCCGCACCAACCACAAAGACGTTTTCGAGTACAAACAAATGCTGAACACATACGGTGAAGCCATGCTGAACACCATGCTCAACCGCTTTGCCGAAGCAATCATTAAAACCAACAGGTAATCACCGGTGAGCGTGCGCATGAAAGAATTGTGTGTGTCGGCCCTCCTGCTTTTGGCGGCATGCGGAATTCAAAGCAGGCAGCAGCAGACAGTGGTGTTCCCCGAGCCGGTGTTCGGGGAACATTTCACTGACTCCACGCTGAGGCTTGATTATGTTTTCTGCGGCGACGCGGAGCATCAGGCGATATACCTGCAGGGGATGGTGAAAACCGGCCCGTGGGCCGGCAGGAGGCATAATCTGCAGGAGCCGCTGCTGCGCGGGAACGGGCAGGTGGTGGTAAAGGATCCGCATTCCGGCGCAGTTCTGTACTCCAACAGTTTCTCCACGCTTTTCCAGGAGTGGCAGGACTACGAGGAGGCGCAGAGTGTTTCCAAAGCCTTCGAGAACTGCATGCTGGTGCCTTTCCCGAAAGACACCGTGCTGGTGGAGGTGTCGCTAACGGATCGGCACGGGAAGGTGTCGTCCCATATTAGCCATAAGGTGGTGCCGTTTGATATCCTCATTCGCCGCATAGAGCCTCAGCCCTACGAAATGCGTGTTCTGTGGGAGGGCGGGCCAATCGACAGGGCTATCGACATAGCAATTCTGTCGGAAGGATACACTTCTTCGCAGAAGGAGCAGTTTTTTGCCGATGCCGCCCGCGCCCGCGATGCTCTGCTGGGACATGAGCCGTTTATGTCCCGGGCCTCCAACTTTGCTATCCGGGCGGTATTTGCCCCCTCGCAGAGCTCCGGCCCCAGCATCCCGCATCTTGGAGAGTGGCATAACACCCTTGTTGACAGCCATTTCGACACGTTTTATTCAGAGCGGTATCTAACCACATCGTCCTTGCAGAAAGTGCACGATGCGCTGGGCACGGTGCCGTTCGAGCACATTATCGTGCTGGTGAACACACCGGTGTACGGTGGCGGCGGCATTTACAACAGCGTTACCATTATGGGCAGCGGACACCCCACGTTCGCTCCGGTTCTGGTGCACGAATTCGGCCATGCCTTCGGCGGCCTGGGCGACGAGTATTTCTACGGCGAACAGGCGGAAACTCCCTATCCCGCCGACACGGAGCCGTGGGAACCGAACATCACCACGCTTAAGGATTTCGCATCCAAGTGGCAGGATATGCTGCCTGCGGACGTGCCTATCCCCACGCCCGTGGATTCTTTGGAGATTGTGGACGTCCGCCGCATCTGGAACACGCTTTCCCAGGAGCAGAAAGATATGCTCAACATGAAAGTGGGCGTCTACGAAGGCGCCGGCTACCAGGCCCATGGCGTATACCGCCCAGTGCAGGAGTGCCGCATGAAAATCAACGAATGCGAACGCTTCTGCCCCGTCTGCACCCGCGCCATCACGCGAATGATCGACTACTATACCCGCTAAACGTGGCTCTGGTGCGCAAGGTCGGACGAAACCCCCGGGACCTTGTGCACCAGAACAAACTGGGAGTCGGAAATGCGCGCAAGGTCCTGACCATTTCGTCTGACCTTGTGCAAGCCGGCCCCTATTTCCTTCCGGTGAAGTGATTCATGACGGTGTACAGGCCGCAGACGTCGCCGAAGACGATGTCGAACAGCCACACCGGGCAGATTCCCTGCATGAAGCGGATGAAGTGCTCGCCGAAGGGGATGCCCTTGTAGCGGCGGTTCTTCTCTATGGCGCGGATGGCTTTACGGGCTACGGTTTCCGGCTTCTGGATCTTGAAGAAGGAGTGGATGCCGTCGAACATTCCTGTGTTGATGAAGTAGGGGGCGATGGTAGTAACACGAACCGGGCTCTTTTCCCGCTTCAGTTCGATGCCTACGGATTCCGACCAGCCGATGGCGGCCCATTTGGATGCGGCGTACAGCGACATCCTGGGCAGCGCCAGCATGCCTGCCGATGACGTAATGTTGCAGATGTGCCCCTTTCCGCGGGCCTTCATGTCTTTGATGTAGCGCAGGGCCACGAACATGGCGCCTTTGGTATTGATGTCGATGGTGCGGATAATGTCCTTGTCGGTCTGCTCGGCAAAAAAGCGGTTGTTTGTGATGATGCCGGCGTTGTTGATGAGGATGTCCACATCGCCGCACTCTGCCTTGGTGGCCTGGTATGCAGCCTCAACGGAGTCCACATCGGATATATCGGCCTTGAACCCGCTCACCTTGCCGATGGCGGAAAGTTCCTCCACGGTGGCCTTGATGGCCGCCTCGTTGATGTCCCAGATAATAAGCCTTTCGGCATCCTTCTCCAGGCAGATCCTGCCCATTATTTTGCCGATTCCGGAGCATCCTCCGGTAACCAGTACGGTATTTCCCTGAATCTTCATTCTTTTTGGTTTTAGTGTTTGCAGAAACAAATGTACAAAATTCCCGCGTTTTTGCGTACATTTGTAAATAAGAAACTATCGGCCATGAAAAAAACATTATTTGCAGCATTATTATTCCTCTGCACCGTCCTGGCGGCCAGCGCCCAGAACTGGGTCAGGGTGGAAGCATCGGACCTCACTCTTGTTGGAAAGGCATTTGATACGCCCAATCCTTATCACCGCATCGACACTGTTGTATATAAAGGATTCACAAAGGGCGAAAACGAAATGTGCCGCTTTTCGGCTGGCCTTGCCGTGCTGTTCCGCACCGACGCAACCGACATCGGCGTATCCATGGAATTCGGCGTTCGCCGCTCAACGGCATATCGCTCATACCGCGGCGTCGACCTCTATATAAAGAAGAACGGCAAATGGCTGTGGGCCGGCATGAACGATTTCGAACCGAATCACAGCGACCCTTCGCTCGTTAAGAGCGTGGTCAAGCACATGGACACATCGGTAAAGGAATGCATCCTTTATCTTCCCATATGCTCCGAGGTGCTGTCGTGCCAGATTTGCGTTCCAGAGGGATCGGTCATCGAACCGATGGAGTCTCCTTTCCGCCACAAGATTGTTTTCCACGGCAGCAGCTTCACTCACGGCATAAGCACCGTAAGGGCCGGAATGAGCTATCCGATGCAGTTCATGCGCCGCACGGGCATGCAGGTGATTCCCCTTGGATTCAGCGGCCGCTGCAAGATGCAGCCTTATTTTGCCGATGTCCTGGAAGATGTCGATGCCGATGCATATGTATTCGACACCTTCTCCAATCCTGACGCGAATACAATCAGGGAGCGCCTGCTTCCCTTCATCGACAGGATGGTCAAGGCCCATCCCGGCAAGCCCATCATCATCCAGCAGACAATCTACTGGGAGAGGGAGAACTTCAACACCGAAGCCCAGGCGGAGTTCACAGAGCGCCGAGCCGTGGCCGACAGCCTGATGAAGATTGCCTGCAAGAAGTATAAGGATGTTTATTTCATCGTCCCGGATGCGGCTCTCCACAATGGCGAATCCTCTACTGCCGATGGCACTCACCCCAACGACAACGGCTACTCGCTCTGGGAGCGTTCCATCGAAAAGCCCATCCTCCGTATCCTGCGCAAATACAAGATCAAATAACTTTTGCTGGTGAATCTGTCGGAGCTCACACTGGACCGAGAAGGGTTGGCAGCGGCCATCGCCTGCGAGGACGCAGCATTTGATGCGGCGCTCCGCGAGAAGGCGTATCGCGTGAAGGTGGATACAGTGGGCCCGGAGGTGTATCTGCGGGGGTTGATAGAGATTTCAAACAACTGCGTCAAGAACTGCCTATACTGTGGAATCCGGCGGGATATCCGCTGCCCGCGGTATGAGCTTTCCGAAGAGGAGGTCCTTGCCGCAGCGCATGTTGCGGCGCAGCGGCGCTTCGGGTCGGTTGTGATCCAAGGCGGTGAGCGTACGGATGCGGCATTTATCCGCAAGATTACCCGCTTGCTCAAGGCCATCAAGGCTATTGACACAGGGGATGATCCGCCGTTGGGTGTAACGCTCTCCCTCGGAGAACAGCCTCGCGAAGTGTATGAGGAGTGGTTCGACGCGGGCGCGCACCGGTATCTACTGCGCATCGAGTCGTCCAATCCGGACCTTTACCGGAAGATTCATCCCTCCGATCATTCATATGACCGCCGGCTGCGGGCGCTGTACGACTTGAAGGAGATTGGCTATCAGACTGGCACTGGCGCCATGATCGGCATGCCTTTCCAAACGGCGGAGGATATGGCCGATGACCTGCTGTTCTACAAGTCCTTCGATGCGCCGATGATCGGCATGGGCCCTTATAACCCCCATCCGGAGACGCCGCTTACTTTAACGGGTGCGCCTTTCCCTTCCGCCGAACGCCGCTTCGCCCTTGGCCTCAAGATGATTGCACTCCTGCGCCTGCTGGTGCCGGACATCAACATTGCCGCTGCAACCGCCCTGGAAGTGCTGGATCCTCGCGGACGCGAAAAAGGCATCCTCTCGGGAGCAAATGTGATAATGCCGAATATTACTCCTGAGGAGCAGATGGTGAAGTACAATCTCTACGACCGGAAAACACTCATGCGCGACAGCGCCATTACCGAGCGCATTGTCGTGGGTTACGGCCGATGGGGTGACTCAAAGCATTTCCGGAAGAAGAATTTTTATTAAATTTGTGGTAGTAAACTTAAACGAGATAATTATGACAAACAGAATCGTCAAAGCGGCTGTGCTACTGGTTTTAATGGTTATGCCCTTCGGGACTGTATCGGCAAAGAAAATGAAGGCTGTGGACCTGGGTCTCAGCATCAAATGGGCGCCCTGCAATGTGGGAGCAAACTCTCCTGAGGATTTCGGCAACTATTACGCATGGGGCGAGATAGCGCCCAAAGCGGATTATTCCTGGAAAACCCTGCGCTTCTGCGGCGATGCCGGCGGCAATTCGTTTTCAAAGTATAATACCAAGGAAAGGTACGGAGCAGTGGACAATCTGGTTCAGCTGGATCTGGCCGATGATGCTGCGCGTGCCAATCTGCGCGGCAAATGGCGCATGCCCACTATGGAAGAGTGGAAAGAACTGCGCGAAAAGTGCGAATGGGAGTGGACGGAAGTCAATGGCGTGAAGGGCTACAAGGTCACCGGCCCCAGCGGCAAGAGCATTTTCCTCCCCTGCGCTGGTCTCATGAGCAATACTTCTGTCGTTAGAGAAGGTGTCCAGGGCTGCTACTGGTCTTCGTCGCTGTATCCGGATTCACCGTACTCGGCACTCGAAGTATATTTCAACTCGTCCAGCATCTATACCGACGAAGAGAGCTACCGCAGCTACGGCCTCTCAATCCGCGCTGTATCCGTAAAATAAACTACGCGCTTATGACCAACAAGTTTTTCAAGCCGGCCGTACTGCTGGTAATGCTTTCTTGCGCACTGCTCGCCGTATCTTGCAAAAAAGACAAGGCTATCGACAACACGTTCACACTTGGTAAATCGGTAATGAACATCGATTTCTCGGCAACCCTGGGCGAAGACGGCCGCTATACGGCGGGTATTTCTTTTAAGGGCCCGGAGAAGCCCCTGTACTACGATTTTGTCGTGGATGATATAACTGTTTCGGCAAAGGTGTGCGAAACCACACTCCCCGCCTATCAGTATTTCGCATGGGATTTTTATGAGTTTGAGTCCGGCACCGCAAAAACAACCGTGAAGAACGGCTGGCTTACCCTGGTCCTGAACGCCAAACTCAGCAACGGACAGAACGTAAAAGTCAGGGCAAAAGCGGCAGTCGCCGAGTAGCCATCTCCCCGGT
>JAGAAY010000027.1 GCA_017615065.1 Bacteroidales bacterium
ATGACGGCCAGGGTCACAGGACCGTTATATCAATAGAGGAATATGTGAGTCCCACTTGTGCTCCATTGTACTCTATCCCAATTGTTACCGCATCTGCACTGGGCACGAAGCCACAGAACTTATTGACTCCAATCAATAACCCGCAATACACAGCAATTCTTGGAGAAGTTGTGATTTCATCCCGGGGATCTTCACCAAAACCCATTGCCAGGCACCTGCTTTTGGAGAAGATCAAGCCTGTAAAATCACAACTTCTCCATAAAGAAGAGCATCTCTCGGCAAGATATTTGAACGCAAATGATACGTTTGTAAAAAAATACAGTCATGCTTATTTCGATAATCGCCGCAAGCCTTATTGCGCTCAGCCCGTTTCACTTTGAACTGGTACCCGCCGATGACGGCCACGAGCTCACCCAGCTGTGGAAGCGTTATGCCCTGGCGGAAGCAGGCGACCAGCCTGTAACTCAATGCAACATACTTGCAGAAATCAAGGCAAAGGCCGCCGAGGATCATCTGATGGTGGACTTCTACGATGCCGCCACAAAGTTCGTGGATGTTTCGCTTCAGCGTAACTGGAAGCTCCGCGACAGCCTGTACACTGCGCTCAAGGCGGAAATCGCCTCTTTCGGCGAGCCGTTCCTGGAGTACAAGCGCATGGCCAGGTACGATTACCTCACCAACGACCAGCTGTGGGATTACGTGAGCACCCGCTTCGACGAAATCGGCGCGAAACGCACTCCCGCCCTTTGGAGTTCCGGTGTCCTGAGCGAATCCCTCCGCGAATTCATTAAGGACGATGCGGAATATGTGATGTGGGAGCTGTTCGGAAACAGGTATCTCAATTACGACTGGCCGGAGAAGGACAAGGTGTACGTGGCGCTGAAGAATAAGCTTAACGGCAAATATCCTCTCGCACCGTATCTGGAATACGTAATCGCTGCCAGGAAGACGGACGATAAGAAGGCCCGGGCCGAACTCCAGGAGCATGCTGAAAAATATGAAGGCAAGGCGGTGGCCCTGTTCTCCCGCCAGGCCCTCCTGAAATACGAGTTCTCCGATTTGCTCAAGGAAAAGGACACTCCTTCATCGGCCTATCTTGCTCTCAGGGACAAGGCGAAGGCCTTCGAGAAGGACCGCGGGAAATTCAAGGGCGATGAGGCCAAGATAGCAGGGAACTGCACCTATGTGGTCAGCCTGATTTCCATGCTGGAGGCAAGCGAGGTTGAGGTGAGGGCCGGCAGGGAAAAGGCCAGGGTGTACTTCCGCAATGCCGATAAGGTTACGCTCCAGGTGCGTAAGCCCGGCGGAACGGCCGTCCTCTACAGCACCGAGGTGAAGAATCCGGTGAAGAGCTTCTATCTGAGGGATTCCGTGGAAGTGGCCCTCCCGGCTTTCGAAGACGGTTCCTACATTATCGAAGTGTCCGGCAAGGACAAGCTGGAAGATTCCTTCTCGTACAGCCAGTACCGCCTTTCCGCAGCCGTCCAGACCGATGCCGACGGCCAGAAGATATATATTGCCGATTACGACAGCGGCAAGCCCGTTTCCAGGGCAACGCTGTTCCTCGAGCGTGGCGGTAAAGTGGTGGCAACCGAGTCGATGAAACTCACCGACGTGTTCACCCTTCTGCCTTCCAAGATTGCCAAGGTGCTTAAAAACAACCGCCGTTACAGCTACAGCCTCACGGTGGAGGCCTTCGACGCCAACGGCCTTTCGATGAAGAGCCAGGCCATGTCGATATCCTACACCGGCCTGCCTGAGCAGGAGGCCGATGCCGACATCGACGAAGAAAAAGGCATGAGGGCCAACATCTACAAGGATCAGGGCGCATACCGTCCCGGAGATACCCTCCGTTTCAAGACCATTGTGTTCAAGGGCAGCATCGAGGAAAAGCTCACGGTAATGTCCGGCCGCAATCTTGAGGTGTTGCTGTACGATACGGAATATAAGGAAGTGGCCAAACTGAAGGTAAAGACCAACTCGTTCGGCTCCGCTTCCGGTGAATTCGCCCTGCCCACAGACCGTCGCGGCGGCATGTTCCTCATGAGCGTACACAGCAAAGGCGAAAGCATCGCCAGCGAATATGTGCGTGTGGACGAATATCAGCTGCCCACGTTCACCCTGAGCTTCGATCCCAGGAAGGAGCTGTTCCTCCCCGGCGAGGATATTCCCGTGAGCGGCAAGGTGGTGAGCTATTCCGGTCATCCCCTTACCGCCGCAACCCTCAGCGTGGAGGTGAAGCATTACAGCTCCGTCGTGCAGAGGCTCAATCCGGAAATGACTGCCGACGGTAAGTTCGAGTTTACATTCAATGCCAGGGAATCCGGTTATTACGATGTGGAAGTGACCGTGCTGGATGCAACCGGTGAAACACTTTCATACAGCACCGGCCGTTATGTCAGTGCCGGCTTCTCCATCAGTCCTGTAATTAACAATCACGCCGGCGGCACGTTTGAATTGTCAGATGAATCGTCCCCCGTACGCTATTACGGACGCCGCATTTACGGATATGGCCAGCGCTATATCGTAGAGGAAAACAAGATCGACTTTACGGCATCGGTCAAGAATACGGCAGGCGAGACCGTTCCCCTGGAGGTTTCCTGGGCGATCGTGGCCGAGAAGGGCGATACCCTGCTCACCGGCAAGGCGGATTCCGGCAAGGCCGCATCGGCAGACATTTCCTCCATCGGGGAAGGCCTTTATACCCTCAGATTCAGGGCGGAGGCAAAGACTTACAGCTCCAAGGGTGAATGCAAGTTCCTCAAACTGGACAAAGACTCGGGGACGCTTCCCGAAGGCGTGCGCTACATTATGATGCCCGAAAAGACCGAACTGGAGGCAGGCGACAAGATTGACTTCCGCCTGGGTACTTCCGACGGCGAAGAGTGGGTTGTGGTGTCGGTGTACGGCAAGGATTATGAGCTGCTGGAGTCCAAACAGCTGAATATCAAGGACGGCTCGCTGCAGCACGTGGTACTGCCCTACAAGAGCAGTTATCCGGATGCGGTTTCCCTGCAGCTGTTCTTCTTCAAGGACGGCAACGAATATTGCAAGACCCAGGAATACAGGCGCAGGTACGACAGGCTTTCCATGCCGCTGGAATTCACTTCCTTCAAGGATATGACCCGTCCCGGCACGGAATATACTTTCAATATGAAGACTCAGGCCGGGGTTGAGGCCCTGGTGGCGGTGTACGACAAGAGCCTGGACGCAATCCGCGTGAACGAATGGGATGTACTTGTTCCGCCCGTGTTTCAGGCATATTCCCCTTACGTGGAAGCCCGCTGCGGCAGCATAACCGACATCGAATCGTACTATGAGGTTTTCGTAAGGAGCTATTCTGTCCGCAATACCATGGCTGGAGGCGTATTATTGGATGACAGTTATGTAATGAAGAGCAGTGTGGTTCTGGAGGCGCCCATGGAGATGGCCATGGTGGAATCGGCCGATGAGGAGGTGAGCGCGCAGGAAGCCGATGCTGAAACCGGCGATGTGGAAATCCGCTCGGAATTCTCCACTTCGCTTACCTTCCAGCCTCATCTGCTTTCCGACGCTTCCGGCAACCTGAACTTCACTTTCCGCACTTCCGACAAGCTCTCCACCTACTACGTGGCGGTTTATACCCATGACAAGGGCATGCACAACGCCTTCGTGCGCAAGGAAATGATGGTTACCATCCCCGTGAAGGTGGCCGTGGTGCAGCCCGTTCAGCTCTATGGCGGCGACAAATACACTCTCTCCACCACCGTGTCCAGCATTTCGGACGAACCGGTGAAGGGCTCGCTGTACCTTTATACTTATCCTTCGGCCGATTATTCATCGGCAGAGCCTCTTAAGATTACCCGTGTGCCGATGGAGATTGCTCCGCACGACGTGGTGAACCATCGCTTCGACATCGACGTTCCTGCCGATGTGGAGGCCCTGGGCTTCAAGATCGTGTTCGTGGCCGACGGATTCAACGACGGCCTGTTCGTGAGCGTGCCCGTGGAGCCTGCGGCACAGACTCTGGTAGAGGCGCACTCGGCCGTGTATCACGCAGGTGCCGACAAGAATGCATTGATTGCGGGTCTTCGCGGCCAGTTCGTGAATGCCGACGGTGCTGCTGCCGAGGTTAAGGAAGTGTCGCTCCTGGATATGGTTAAGGAAGCCATCCCCACCAAGGCGGATCCTTCCTGCAGCGATATCATCTCGCTTTCGGAGGCCTGGTATGTCCGTGTTATCTCCGCCGGTCTGGGGGCCGATTTCTCGGGCTCTGCGATGAGCACCGCCGAGATTCTGGAGAAGATCCTGGCCTGCCGCAACTCCGACGGCGGATTCGGCTGGTTCGAGGGAATGACGTCATCGGCAATCCTCACTGCGGTGGTGCTGGAGCGATTCGCTTCTGCGGCAGCACGCGGCGTTGAGGTTCCGGACCTGACTTCCTCCGTGAAGTTCCTGGACCAGAAGCATTTCATCAGCACGGTTGAATTCTGGCGCGGCGGCCTCAGCGATGCGCAGTACATGTACGTGCGTTCCCTGTACGCGGGCGTTCCGTTCGACGTGAAACCCGAAGGCAAGGAGCAGAAGAAACTGATGAGCGAATTCAAGAAGAACGCCAAGGCATATCTTACTCCTTCCGACAAGCGCGGCCTCACCGGCCAGATCCTGGCAAAGGCCCGTCGCGTCATCACCCTGCAGAACCTCGTGGAGACCAAGGAGGGAATCGCCCTCGCAAAGGCCTGGGGCGTGACTCTGGCTGCGAAGAGCAAACTGGAGAAATCCCTTAAGGCCGATGTTGTATCGCTGCTGGAATACGCTGTGGAGCACCGTGACGGCGGCTGGTACTATCCCAACGCGGTTATGCCGTGGAGGGGCCTTCTTGAGAGCGAGGCCTATGCACATGCAATGCTTTGCAACCTGCTTTCCGGCCTTGACGGCACCAAGGGCCCCGAGATTGCCGATGGAATCCGCATCTGGCTCATGCTCCAGAAGGAGAGCCAGAAGTGGGGGAGCGATCCGGGATTCGTGGACGCCCTGGGCGCCATACTTAGCGGCTCAGATGATGTGCTATCCACTTCCGTGATTGCGCTCAGCGCAGAGTTCACATCTCCCTTCAAGGACATCAAGGCAAGCGGAAACGGCTTCACCATCGAACGCCACTTCTACCGCGAGGCGGAATCCGGCAGCGGTCGCGTTGAAATCATGCCCGGCGAGCCCGTGGCTGTGGGCGAGAAGATCATCGCCAGCTACAAGGTGTGGAACCAGGAGAACCGCAGTTTCGTTACCCTCACCGCAGCCCGCGAGGCATCGCTCCGCCCGGAGAACCAGCTCTCCGGCCACTACGGCTGGTGGAACATCCGCCGCTACGGCGGCAGCCTGGGCTACACGCCCCAGGGCTACCGCCACGTGAAGGGTGCGGAAACGGTGTACTACTTCGACATTTTCCCCGAAGAGAACGTTGTAGTGGAAGAAGCCTTCTTCGTAACCCAGGCCGGCAGCTTCAGCGCCCCCGTCGTGAGCATCGAATCCCTCTACGCCCCCGCCTACCGCGCCAACGACTCCTTCCGCGGCCCGCTGGTGAGCGCTTACAAATAGTGTCCCGCCCTCCCGGGCCCTCCCGGGTTCGGCCCGGTTCGCCTGGGTTCGGCATCATTTTGAGGCCTTTTTTGACGCCGAGTCGGTGATTTTGCCGTCTCGGCGTCATTTTAGTGCCTTTTTTGACGCCGAGTTTTATTATTCACCGAATTAACCCCGCAATGCACTGCGGTTTATGGAGAAGTTGTGATTTCATCCCGGGGAACTTCTCCAAAACCCTTTGCAAGGCCCTCACTTTTGGAGAAGATCAAGCCAATAAAATCACATCTTCTCCATAAAGGAGAGAATCAGGATGAAACGATGCTGAGAAAAAACATGTATCTTTGCAGAGGTGAACTAAGGCACCGGCAAATGATATGAAGAGATTATTGATGACAGTCCTGGCGATGGTGCTGTGCGTGGCGGCATCGGCCCAGGGGAAGATTAATACGAAGAGATACATTCTCAAGGATTTCCGGGAGAAGGTTACCAAGATTGTTATTTCGGGCGATGACATTGTGGAGTCCACTCTTTCGCAGGAGGTGCTGGACCGGTGGACGGTATCGGCATTCGAGCTTTGCACTACGGAGGAGTTCGAGGCGCTGAAGACATCGGCCGACTATTATTTCCTACTTCTCACCGACGGGATCAACCGTAACGGCATTTCCACCGGCATCACTTATCTTACCCTGGTGAAGGGTGGACCGGAGGCGGCAAAGGGGATTGGGTCGATGACGGAAGTGGTTACCCTCCCCGTGTGCTCTTCTACGGCATCGGACGGAAGGGAACTGCTCTTCATGGGCGCTTTCGTGGAAATCGTGCAGGAATATGCCGTGAGGGCCAGCGAGAGCGAGTATAACGCGTATGTGGGGCTGTCGATTTTCAACAGGATCAATATGCGCGGCGACGGATACCGCAAGATAATCCATATCGCGGAAGACGACATCGACCCGGCGTTCACGGAAGGCCTCTGGCACAAATACACCGGCCAGAATCTTGTGATAGGGGACGATGCCGACGATATCTTCTCCGCAGGCACCCAGGGCGCGCTGGTGAGCTATGTCGTGGCTCCGTCGCGTGTGTCCGGGAACGCATATGTGTACAAGATGCTCATAGAGGCGGGGACCGGCAAACTGTATTATTATTACAAGGAGAAAATCCGCACAGGCCGCACGTACGGCTTCAACGAGAAGGATCTCAAACGGATTAAAAGGCTGGGAAAGCGCTAGATGAGAAACGGAACATGTGCCGGAGGGCTGCGCTATGCAGTGCGCCGGAATTCATCGGCAGTGGCATATTGCTCGCTGTCAATAGGCCGCGGAACCTCGGATGAGGGCGGCTTTCCGGAGGGAATAGCCCATTTTACGGAACATACAATCTTCAGGGGCACGCAACACAAGAGCGCGGCCGTGATTTCCGGCTACCTGGACAGACTGGGCGGTGAACTTAACGCGTATACCACCAAAGAGGAGATCGTGCTTCACGCCACAACGCTGAAGGATGACCTGTGGAAGGCCGTGGGGCTGCTTTTCGAGCTTGCCACGCAGCCTGTATTCCCGGAGAATGAAATCGAAACCGAGCGCACGGTGGTGCTGGACGAGATAATCTCCTACAAGGACAACCCCGCGGAAGACGTGTACGACAACTTCGAGTGCATGCTCTTCGAGGGGCATCCGCTGGGTAGGCGCATCCTGGGGACATCGGCCTCGGTAAAAAAGATTACCGCCGATGACCTCCACCGCTTCGTGGCGGAGAATTTCGTGCCCGGCAACATGGCGCTGTCGATAGTGGCTAATGCCGATGAGGCTGAGTTGGAGAAGAAGGTGCTGCGGTTCGCCGGGAAGCTGTTTGCAAACGACGGGGGCCCCGACCTCCGCGGACTAAAACTTTTTCTCGGAGGCTCGCAAAAGTTTTGTCCGACTCCGGTTACCCCGTCTTTCGTCGCACAGCCGTTCAACAAGACCGTAGACAAGCATAATCACGAGGTGAACGCGGTCATCGGCTCTACGGCACCGTCGCTTTACGAGATGCCCGACAGGCTTGTGGCTGCGATGCTGGTGAATATCCTCGGCGGGCCTGCGTCCAATTCGCTCCTGAACAAGGAACTGCGCGAGAAGCACGGCTGGGTATACAGCGTGGAGTGCAGTTATACACAGTATCGCGACACCGGCATCGCCGCCATCGCCTTCGGCTGCGACAGGCCGCATCTGGACTGCTGCCTCAAAGCCATCGGCCGAATCCTCACTTCATTGCGCGAAACGCCACTCTCGGAGCGCAGCCTCCAGAGCTACCGCAAGCAGCTCTTCGGCCAGATAGCCATCTCCTCCGATAACGGCGAGGCCCAGTGCCTGTCCATGGGCAAGAGCCTCCTGGCGTGGAACTACGTCCCCACCAACGAGGAAATCCGCAAAACAATCGAGGCCGTCACCTCCGACGACCTCATGCAGATGGCCCGCCGCATATTCGCAGCGGACAAGCTGTCTTCGCTGATTTACTTATAATTTCTTCCTTGAGAACCGTTGCACCAGCAGGGGTGCGACGAGGTTGCCTGTGGCGTTGAGCAGGGTGGCGGGGATGTCGCAGATTGTGCCGATGATAAGCAGGGCGGCGGCGAAGGATGGATCCAGGCCCAGAACCGCGCAGATGAGAAGTTCGCCCGTCATGCCGCCAACGGGGATGGCGCCCACCACTATGCTTTCAAGTACGGCCAGAAGAATCACAACCGCCGCGGCGCCAAAGGTTTCGGGAGCGGTGCCGAAGAAGTACAGGGCAAACAGCACCTTGGCAACGGAAGTGACCACGGAACCATCCTTGTGCAGGTTTGTTCCCAGGGGGATGACGCCATCGGCAATATTGTCCCTGACCCCGAGATTGCGCGCGGAAGCCATATTAACCGGGATGCATGCGGCCGATGAACACGTGCCGATTGCCGTTACCGACGGGGCAATCATCTCCTTCCAGAACTTCCCGGGCGGAATGCCGCAGAATAGGGCGTAAAGCGAATTGAATACGAAGTAGCACACCGCGGTTGCGGCGCTTACCACAAGGAAGATTTCCAGATAATCGCCGACGATCTGCCCGCCAAGGGTGCCGATGACATCGGCAAAATAACATCCTATGCCGATGGGGGCCAGTTTCATCACCAGCTCCACCATCTTGATTACGACGGCCTCGCCTTCGGAAATGAGCTTTTCTATCGTGGCGGCCTTCTGGCCAAGCATGGCCACGGCAAGGCCGAAGAGCGCGGCGAAGATGATTAACGGGAGGAGATGCTCTCTGGAAAGCAGCAGCGGGAAATCGTTCACTGTAAAGGCCGATACCAGCGCCTCGCCCACATCGACACCTTCTCCCATAACCCCGCCGGCCATTTCGCTGCCGTCGCCCGTTACCCGGGCAAAGGGATTCCACACCCTCATGAGCCCGAAGGCGAAAGTTCCGGCCACGAGCGACATGAACAGGAATACGCCCAGGGCAGTTCCCAGCACTCTTCCTATCACTCCGCTCCGGCGCATCACGACCATCGAGTTGGCTACGGAGAAGAACACCAGCGGAACCACCAGCACGAACACCAGGTTCAGGAACAGCATCCCCGGCACCTTGAGCACCCTGGCACCGTCCCCGAGCACTGCGCCCAGCACACCACCCGCCACCAATCCCAGCAGCAGTAGCAGCGTGGCCCCGTAATTCTTTATAAAGGTATTCTTCATAACTTATGCAAAGATAATCAAAGAGAATAATAACATCATCTTTTAGTTTGCTTTTTGGCCCAAAGATTGCTAAATTAGGGCCCGGAAACAATATCACATAATTATAATAATCCATGAAAAAAATCATCGTTTCTTTACTTGCCGCATTTGCACTCTGCATCTGCGCAAGCGCACAGACCCCAAGGGATGTTTATTACACTTATTTGGGAGGCGGATCATTCTACGTGATGAACGCCAATACCGGTACCAATTATTTTATACCTGGCGAAGCGCGTAACATGGGCATAGATGACAACCATAATGTTTACGTCCTTGCTACAGACATTAATACTGGTAATAAGGGTCTCTTAAGGAGTTACACTGTGTGGAAAAACGGGAAAAAATACCAGACTTTCCCTGAGTCTTCCGATGGTCAGTATTATTCAAGCATAGCCATGAAAGTAGTAGGAAACGATGTGGTTGTCGCTGCTGTGGAATCCAAAAAATTCAACTCGAGAGGATATCAGGCCCGACTGGTGGGATGGGTGAATGGAGTGCAAAAGTATCAGACCGAGTGGGAAAGGAAATCACTCAAGAGAGATCAGTTCCATGGCTTTTGCGAAGTAGTGGGCTCCGGGCTGAGCGCAAAACTTTATGGCGCTACCAATTTCAACCGTCTTGATACGGACGATACAGAATCAAGGGTGTTTTATGTCGCAGCCGTGGATTATGTAAATGGCGACATTTATGCCACCGGCTGGGGAGAAAGGGAATATACGGTTACTCCTGCCGGCTGGGCCAAGCAGTATCTCGTACGTCGCTGCCCCAGGGTTTGGAAGAACGGCAAGGAGATAATCCAGCAGTATGAAAACCGTACCGGTGCAGGATGGACCATCAATGTGATGCGCGGCGGCCAGAATATCCTTACCGCAGGGCATCAGCGCGACCGTCTGTGCGGCTGGGACGGCAACAAGGATATGGTGGCCGGTGCCGACGGAGATAGTGACAATCAGATTCTCAAGGAGGCGGTCGTCTTCAACGGTATGGTGGATGGCGTGCCCATGTTTACGCGCCTTTTCATCGACAATAATCATATCCTGTATTATGTGAACACAGGGAAAAACGGCAACCAGAAGCCCAGAAATCGGGTTACAGGAGGCCAATTCTCCGACGTTGTTGCAGTTGGCAATATATTCTACGCATTTGACTACTCGAATAAAAGGATATGCAAGATTGTCGGCACCAATTGGATGAAGGACGAATGGGAGGTGATAAAGCTCTTCGACAGCGACACGTACGGCATTTTTAGAGGAACTCTCCTTGCAGTTCATAATTAAGTCGTAGTTTTTTGAGCGACATTTTTGAGCGACATTGTGGAAATGTCGCTCAAAAATTATATATTTGTGGCAACAAGATATGATATGGATTTGAACAGTAAATACCAAAACGAGCCAGAGCCACAGAAGAAGCAAAGGTATATCAACTGGCAGGCGGCCAAGGGATTGCAGGCGGTAGACGGGATTCAGACATCGGCCTATCTGGACGAGGTGGCGGAGAAGAATATCGAGGGGGCGATATCCTCTTATGAGGCCAGCAAACTGATTGATTCGTATTATGACGTCAAGCAGGACCGTGAAGCCGATGACTCTTACGAGGAGGCCGATAAAGTGGCGGCCAGAATCAATATCCTTATCAGCGAGGGCGGATTTTCCCTGTCCACTGAAGAGTTGAAAAGCATACATAAGCGGCTGTTCGATGGTATTTTCGACTTTGCAGGGGAGTTTAGGAAGAACAATATAATGAAGCATGAGTGGGTGCTGGATGGAGATACTGTTGTATATGGCAATGCTTATAATCTGGAAGATGCTGTTGAAGGCGCATTACGCGCAGAGCGAATGACTCAGTTCCGGCAAATGGACCAAGAGGATCTGGTTTACCATTTTGCCTCCTTCACAGCCAATCTGTGGCGAATCCATCCCTTTGGGGAGGGGAATACCCGCACCACAGCTGTTTTCCTGATCAAGTATCTCCGGTCTGTGGGGTTCGATGTGGACAATTCTCTATTCGAACATCATTCCCGCTATTTCCGAGACGCTCTTGTGCGCGCAAACTATAACAATCTTAAGAAGGGAGTTTACGAAGAAAGGGACTACCTTGACATATTTTTTTCAGACCTGATAGCCGGAACTCATCATACATTCAGCAGCCGGCAGCTACATATCCTTGCGCAGCAGCCCGCCGTGAAAAAACGCCTTCAACCTCACGAATGGGAGGAACAGATCAAACTGATTATCAAGGAGAACCCATCTGTGTCAAGAGAAGAAATGGCAAAGCGGCTTAACACCAGTGTCAAGACAATTGAACGTCATCTGAAACAAATTTCCTCTATTCATTACTCCGGATCCGCCAAAACCGGAGAGTGGAAGGTGGATGAGTAACTTGTTTTTTGGTCCAAAGATTGCTAAATTAGGGCCCGGAAAACGATAACCAATACATATTCATGAAAAAGTTTTTTGCTATTTGTGTCCTTCTCGCTGTCTTGTCGACATCGGCCTTTGCGCAGAAGGAAAAAAGAATGTATGCCGTTTATAATTATGACACGAAGACGCTCACATTCTATTATGATGAGAATTCAGCCGGTTTAGGCGAGGGTTATAACCACACCGGTCGCGGCGATGTCCATGTTTATAGTAATAAATATCATAACTTTGATCTTTGGGGTTCGCCTGGACTCAGTTGCGAAAAGGTTGTTTTCGATCCGTCTTTCGCTGACGCCCGTCCAACGAGCACGGCAGAATGGTTCTATGAGTGTTACTATATTAAAAGCATAGACGGTATCGAGTATCTGAATACCAGTAAAGTCAAGGATATGTACAGGATGTTCAGCGGTTGTGAGAGTCTGGAATCGTTGGATTTGTCTCATTTTAACACCGGACAGGTTTCATCCATGAACAGTATGTTCTACAAGTGTTCCAAGTTGGAATTGCTTGACTTATCCGGCTTTGATACACGTTTTGTGAAAGATATGGCCTACATGTTCTCCAAATGCGTGAGCCTCAAGTCCCTGGATCTGTCGAATTTCAATACTGGAAAGGTTGAGAGCATGGATCATATGTTTGAGTCTTGCGAGAAACTGGAATCATTGAATCTTTCTGGTTTCAATACGGAATCGGTCACTGATATGAATAGAATGTTTTCCGGATGTGTGAATCTTTCTTCATTGGATGTCTCATGTTTCAAGACTTCAAATGTTACCGATATGACAAGCATGTTCGCAGACTGCAAACGTGTCCCATTCCTCGACGTGTCTCATTTTGATACGCGGAATGTGACCACTATGAGGTGTATGTTCTTCAATTGTAGTAGGCTGACTTCCTTGAATTTGTCCGGTTTTGACACAGGCAAAGTGAAGGACTTCGCCAGCATGTTTTACGGCTGCTCGGGTTTGACTTCTCTTGATTTGTCTTCTTTCGATGTAAATGATACCCCGGATATGGGCGATATGTTTGGATATTGCTCATCGCTGCATACTGTCTATGTCGGCAGAAACGGCAGATGGGTGGCAAAACAGGACCGTTATTCGGGCGTGTTTGAGAGCTGCAGGCAGCTCAAGGGCGGCAACGGAACCGTATTTAAAGATTCTGCCGATGATGTGAGCATGGCTTGCGTGGACGGCGGCCCTTCGAGTCCAGGTTATTTCACGGCGGCTCCCGGCTATCCCACCGCAATAACCCTTGACAAAACCGAGCTTACGTTAAATAAGGATGGTTTGGCCCAAGCGGTTACGGCTTCCGTCTGGCCCAAGGACGTTGCCCATAAAAAAGTCACCTGGACAAGCCGCAACAACGATGTCGCAACCGTAAGCAACGGACTGGTGTATCCTATCGGAGTCGGCACTGCCACTATTGTCGCAATGACCGAGAACGGAATTGCCGCTTCGTGCGAGGTCACCGTGAAGGAAGCCGCTAAGGTTCGTCCCTGGAGCGTAAGTTTCCCGCAGACGGATTATTACCTGTCGCCCGGCAAGACCTGTGACCTTGGCCTCGTTATCGTGGAAGCATACGCCAACGATTTTACGGTAACTTCCACAATGCCTCAGGTAGTTGAGGTGTCGGCCGATGGTAAGTCCATCACCGCCAGGGAAATCGGCAACGCCCGCCTCATAGCGCGGTGGACCGACCCCGACGGCAACGCCAAGACCGCCATGGCGCGAGTTGAAGTGCGTTGACGGCTGGCGGCTAAGTGGTTGATACATAACGAGTTCGTTGTTTCCCGGTGCAAATTATTTTGCACCGGGAAACATGTAATATGCAGTAGCACAGAGAGTTGGCCGCCAGAAACCAAAACGGGGGGCGGTAAGAAATTCTTTTCGTATTTCTGCCAGAGTTTTCTTATATTTGTAAGATTGGAAAAACTTATGCTATGAGGATTCTTATTGCGGACGATGAAAGAGCCATACGGTACTCCCTCAAGGAGATACTGGAAATGGAGGATTATCAGGTAGATACGGCGGAGAACGGAACGGAGGCGGTGGAGAAGGCGGAGAAGGAGAAGTACGACGCCATTTTCTGCGACATCAAGATGCCGGGGATGGACGGAATGGAGGTTCTGGACCGTCTGGTGGCCGATGGCGTGGAGTCGCCCGTGATAATGATCTCGGGACATGCCGATATCCAGATTGCGGTGGAGTGCATCAAGAAGGGTGCGTTCGACTTCATCGGCAAGCCCCTGGACTTGAACCGCATCCTCATCACCCTCAAGAATGCAACGGACAAGGCCAACCTGGTAACGCAGACCAAAATCCTCAAGAAGAAGGTCTACGGGAGCGATATGGTGGGCTCTTCGGAGGGCATGGAGCACGTGCGCAAGATGATCGAAAAAGTGGCCCCCACCGACGCCAGCGTGATGATCATGGGCCCCAACGGCTCCGGAAAGGAACTTGTCGCCCGCAATCTGCACCAGCAGTCCCAAAGGTCGATGATGCCTTACGTGGAGGTGAACTGTGCGGCAATCCCGTCGGAGCTCATCGAGAGCGAACTGTTCGGCCACGAGAAGGGCTCGTTCACATCGGCCATCAAGCAGCATAAGGGTAAATTCGAGCAGGCCGATGGCGGAACGCTGTTCCTGGACGAAATCGGCGACATGTCGCTGGCGGCGCAGGCAAAGGTGCTGCGCGTGCTTCAGGAGAGGAAGATCTCGCGTGTGGGCTCAGATAAGGACATCACGGTGAACGTGCGGGTGGTATCGGCCACCAATAAAAATATTCCCGAGGAGATTGCCGCGGGGCGTTTCAGGGAGGACCTGTACCATCGCTTAAGCGTGATTGTGATCAAGGTCCCCAGCCTGGACGAGCGCAAGGACGATATTCCGGAGCTCATCGAGTTCTTCCGCGATCAGATTGCCTCGGAGACGGCGATGCCGCGCAAGGATTTCTCCCCGGAGGCCGTGAAACTGCTGGTGGAAAAGTCATGGACCGGCAATATCCGCGAGCTCCGCAACGTGGTGGAGAGGCTGCTTATTCTAGGTAACAACCCCGTGAGTGCGCAGGACGTGCACGATTATGTAATATGAGCGACTATATAGTATCGGCAAGGAAGTACCGTCCGGACTCCTTCGGCACCCTGCTGGGCCAGGACAACATCGCCCGAACCCTGTCCAACTCCATCAAGAGGGGGCAGCTGGCGCACGCTTATCTGTTCTGCGGGCCTCGCGGAGTTGGCAAGACCACCACGGCGCGAATCTTCGCGAAGATGATAAACTGCGCCAATCCGGGGGCCGATATGGAACCCTGCGGGGAGTGCGAATCCTGCGTGTCGTTCCAGGAGGGCCGCTCGTACTGCATCCATGAGCTGGATGCCGCGTCCAACAACTCGGTGGAGGACATCAAGGCACTGATGGAGCAGGTGCAGGTGCCGCCTCAGGTGGGGAAGTACAGCGTATACATTATCGACGAGGTTCACATGCTGTCCCAGGCCGCTTTCAATGCATTCCTGAAAACGCTGGAAGAGCCGCCGGCACACGCGATATTCATCCTTGCAACAACAGAGAAGCACAAGATTCTGCCCACGATCCTGTCCCGTTGCCAGACGTACGATTTCAACCGCATCGGCATTCCGGACATGGTGCGAAACCTGAAGGAAATTGCTTCCAAGGAGGGGGTGACGATTGACGATGAATCCCTGCATGTAATAGCCCAGAAGGCCGATGGCGCCATGCGCGACGCCCTGACGATCTTCGACCAGACGGTGGCATTCTGCGGCACGGATGTCCATTACGAGGATGTGATCCGCAACCTGAACGTTCTGGATTACGAATACAGTTTCCAGATGGTGGAATCGTTCCTGGCAGGGGACTACGCGGCTGCGCTGAGGCGCTTCGACGAGGTGCTTTCAAAGGGCTTCAATGCCCTGCACTTCGTGGCGGCGCTTAGTTCGCACTTTCGCGACCTGGCCGTTGCCAAAAGTGGTGCGCTGGATGCCTTGCTGGAACTTCCGGATTCCCTGAAACAGCGTTATGCAGAGCAGGCTTCGCGTTGCTCCCTTGGCTTCATTTACGAGGCTCTGGGCGTTACCACCGCCTGCGAAACGGCATACAAGGCGGCGGTGAACCCCCGCCTCCACATTGAGTTCGCCCTCATGAAGCTCAGCTTCCTGAATGCCGGGGCACCCAAGGCTGCGGATGCGCCTGCGAGTCAGAGCCCTCAGAAGGTACGGACCTCCGGTCCTATCCCTCCCGCAGAAGCGCCCGCTGAGGAGGCCCAAGTGGCAGCGCCTGTTGAGGCTCCCGTGGCTGCACCAGCGGAGTCCCCAGCCCCGCGGCGCAGGGCGCACAAGACCGGATCGGCCCTCTCCATGAACGCCATACTCGAGGAGCCGGAACAGCCGGTTGAGGAGAAGGCGGAGGCGGCACCGGCGCAGTTGCCCTCGGATGAGGATGTGCGGGCACGGTGGAAGGATCTGGCGGAGCTGTATGCCGCCAAGCCGCGTCTGGCCAATACGCTTGCCAATACGGAGCTCCGCATGGAGGAGGAAGACGGCGTGAAGAAGGTGTATTTCAGTGTGGTGAACGATTCGCAGAAGGCGTGGATCGAGGAGAAACTCCTTCGTGATCTGGAAAAGAAGTTCCGCGACATGCTGGCCTGCCCTAAGGTTAACATCCTGGTGGAAGTAACCCCGGATACGGAAGTAAAGGAAAAGGTGCCGTATATGCCCGTAGAGAAGGCAAAGGACCTTATGGAAAAGAACCCTAATGTGAGGGAACTGGTTACAGCCCTCTCACTCGATACAAAGTAAGCGATGAAACTCAGAGCAGAAAACCTCGTGAAGAAGTACGGCGTGAGAACCGTCGTCAAAGGCGTGTCCATGGAAGTGAACCAGGGAGAGATAGTGGGCTTCCTGGGCCCCAACGGCGCCGGCAAGACCACCAGCTTCTACATGATCACAGGTCAGATTGTCCCCAACGAGGGCCGCATCTTCCTGGACGATGAAGAAATCACCAAGCTCCCCATGTACAAACGCTCCCAGAAGGGCGTTGGTTATCTGCCGCAGGAAGCGTCGGTGTTCCGTCACATGTCCGTGGAAGACAACATCATGTCCGTGATGGAAATGACCGGCATGACCAAACAGGAGCGCAAAGACCGTCTGGAGCAGCTCATCGACGAGTTCAACCTCTCAAAGGTTCGCAAGTCCCTTGGTATCCAGCTCTCCGGTGGTGAGCGCCGCCGCTGCGAAATCGCCCGCGCCCTGGCCGTCGACCCCAAATTCATCCTCCTTGATGAACCCTTCGCCGGCGTCGACCCCATCGCCGTTGAGGACATTCAGTACATCATCGCCAAACTCAAATACCGCAACATCGGCGTCATCATCACGGACCATAACGTGGGCGAAACCCTCGCCATCACAGACCGCGCCTATCTCCTCTACGAAGGCCTCATCCTCCAGGAAGGCACCCCCGAACAACTCGCTGCCGATGACGATGTGCGCACCAAATACCTCGGCTCCGGCTTCGTCCTCAAGCGCTCCAAAAGCGTCGAACGCGCCCGCGCCGAAATGGGCCTGAAAGACTAGCCAAGAAGATGTGCAAAATCAGTCTCTGATTCACATCAGTTTCTTCATCTCATCCTCGTCAGGGAGCAATTCTTTCAGTTTCTCCTGAGTTTTGTATGTGGCGACACCCATTGGCCGGTGAAACTCTTGTAGGACATACTCAACAAATGTCCTGTCTGCATCTTTACAGAGGATGATTCCCACTGATGGATTCTCTCCCTCAATCCGTTCATCATCATCAAGGACGTGAAGATAATGGGACAGTTGACCCAAATAACTGGGTTTGAATGAGCCTTTCTTTAGTTCCACCACCACAAGAGACCGAAGGATTCTGTTAAAGAAGAGCAAGTCTACCCAATGGTCATGACCAAGCTTATCGTAATGAACCTGATTTCCCTTATAGGTGAAACCTTTTCCGAATGTCATAATGAAATTCTTAACATTGTGAACAATCTCGTTTTCAATAACCTTTTCGTCAATATCTTCATCCCTCTCACCTAATTGCTCAACGTTGATAAAATCCAGGAGATATTCATCTTTAAACATTTGAATGGCCCTGAATGCCTGTTTGTATTCGGGAATGGTGGCAATGAAGTTGTTGGGCATCTTCCCTTGATTATGGAAAGAATCCTCCTCAATCTTTCGTGCCAATGCTTCATGACTAAGATGCAGATCTGCGCAGAGTTGAATGTAATACTTCCTTTCTTCTGCTGTTTTGGCTTTGGATAGTATTAATATATGGTGGGAAAAACCAATACTGAAAAAGGCGACAACAGGAACATCAATGAGCCCTAATGGAATTAAGTTGTTCTCCTCTGAAGATTTGGCATATGCTTCTGCCAAATTACCAGAAGCATCTAATTTGGCAGATACGTCTGCCAAATTATTATCCAAGACTCGCCATTGTTCATAGAAAGTCCTCATATTTCTCAAGTTACGAGGAGAAAAGCCCCTTAATCCTGGCATCTCAGTTGACAATTGGCGACTAATTGTATCAATGGCATCTTTTCCCCAGAATCCAGCACGAGAATTTTGAGAAATATAACGACCGATACCGAAGTATAGGGCGAGTTGCTCCTGGTTTATATCGGCCAGGGCCTTGGCTTGACTCCGAAGTATAGCCGTCTTGATTTGCTGAACGGCATTATTGTATTGGGTACTAAGCTTTTCTTCCATATCTCTCATAGATTAGATATTTGTCTTTTTCGGCAGAGGCGGCGGCGAAGGGTTTCAAGTAGCCGTTTTGGATCAGGTCTACTTCACGGCCGATGATGGATTCCAGTTGCTGCTTGAAGCGGATAACGTCCAGAAGAGATAGATTTGATCCTGCAGTATAGTCCACGAGCAGGTCCAGGTCGCTGCGCGACGTTTCTTCGCCCCTGGCGAATGATCCGAAGACCCAGGCTTTATCGACAGGGATGGTAGAGAGATACTTCTGAACTTTTGACATCATTTCAAGCCTGGATGAGTCCAGCGCAGCCACCAAGGCCGATACTTCCTCTTTTACGCCCCTGCGGGCCGCATAGCGGATCATGCTGTCGATATTAAATGGATATGATTCGACGGCTTTTTGGAGAGTTATCCTGTCGATGGTTTTATCCCCGTCCGAGATTCTGTCGACCATAATCTTTTCCAACGAAGGGACAGCTATTCCGTTTTCATCGACAATCGGGCTTTCAGAGACAAGGCGCTCCAGAACGATATATCCTTCAAGTTTCAAAGGGAAATGGTTAAAACTCTCTTTACGTATGACTGTAGAGTACTTCTTTTGAAGGGCGGACTCCACTTCAGCCATGTCGGATTTGCCTACCTGTATGTAAAGATTGCCCTCCTTCTCCGAAATACAATGGTCGATTCCTTCGCAGGCGCCGATCAGGTATTCATTTACTTCCAGCATCCATGGAGTAACGATTGTATGAAATGACGTTTTGGGGGCTGAAACATATTTTCCTTTTCCGATAACAGACAGTTTCCCCTCTTTCAACAGCTTATTGACCCGTGAATATACCGACGGCATCGGCATTCCGGGGCAAGCTGCGGAAATGTCTTCCACGGTGACGAATAATTTTTTGTCAAGTACTTCGAGTACTTCTTTTTCGTATTTGGCTACTCTCATAATCAGTATTTATGCGAAAGATAATAATAAATCGGCAAAACACAAATTCTTTTGCCGATTTTATTAAAAAAGAAGAGCTAAACTTCCGCCGGATTATATTACACAAGTTTGTGTTACACAGGTTTGTGTTACACAAGTTTGTGTATTAAAGGAAAGGAAACAGGCGTAAAATGGAAGTCGCTGAGTGTGAGGGACTTGTGAAAACGGGGTGTTGCAAAATGCAACACCCCGTTTTAATAAAACGTTGAGTATCAACGAGATCCATTTTACGGGGCTGTCATGGAGCAGGAAAAGATCAGGGCTTGTAGTATTCCTTCAGGGCGGCAACATCGATTTCCGTGAGCACGTCGGACGTCATGATGAACTCGTCCATCTGGGCGGGGAGTTTGTATTCCAGTACGCCGGTGCCGTCCTGGCCGAGGTTGAGTGACAGGGAGTCGAAAGAGGTGCTGGCCAGGGCATCGGGAATATCGGCCTCGTCACCTTCATAGGCGAAGTCGATGTAAATCCGCACTTTGCGCTTCTCGCGGTCTACTGTGAGGATTACGTGCATCCAGCCGGCGTCATAGTTGGAAGGAAGTACGTGCACATAGTCCATCCTGGCTTTGCTGCCGTTGCCCACATTGAACTTGATGTCTTTGGTGCCCCTGTACGACAGGATGAAGCCCTTATACACACCCTCCTGCCAGTCCTTGTTGGAGATCAGTCCGGGATCGGCCGCCTCGGGCGTTACGGGAGAACCTTTCAGCCAGAAGGCCACTGAGAATGATCCTGTGCCAACTTTTACGTCCTTCAGCGTGACATAACCATTATTGAATGCGACGCCCTTTCCGTAGTAGGCATCATAGTACTGGAGGGTGCCAGACTTGCTTGTCTGCACCTTGCCAAATGCGTCGTTGATGTCCCCATCAAACGGCATGTATGCGATTACGTTGTGGCCGGCAAGGAGGGTTTGCATTTGGCTGAGGGCGGGTGTGGGCTCGGTCTGGTGATTGCGGTATTCCGTGCCGGGAAGCACCATCTCCTGATGCTCTCCAACATCAGTTACATCCTTGAAAACGCCTGCAGGGACATGGCCTGTCCATGTTTCGGGGAAATCAAGCCCAAGCGCGTAAGCGGCAATGGCCGCCACGTCACGTCCCTCGGCATCCACGATAGTGCCGCTTTCCACAGTTTTTCCGGAAACTCCCATGAATACGTATTTCTCTTCATCGGAATCACCGCCGTGGGACTTGTTTTTCCCGCCGTGATCGGCAGTAACTATGATAAGGGTTTCATCCAGAATGCCTTTCAGCTTGAGCTGGTCGTAAATCCTTCCCACAAGCGCGTCGCAGGTGCTTATCGTGGAAAGATAGAGATCTGTGCCGAAACCATATTTCTCGCCGATATCGTCCGGCGACGAGAACTGGACAAACATTAGCGTAGGGGTCTTGCTTTTCAGGTAGGTGAGAATTCTGCCAGTTACCTCGGCGTCATCGTCCCCGGTGCCTTTTTCCACGTTCAGGTTGTTCTCAACTATGCCGATGTTGATGGGATTCCACTCCACGAACGACGCCAGTTCCGCATTGGGCATGGCCGCCCTCACCACCCTGAAGATTGACGGGTACGGGCTGTTCACCGGATAAGGGTTTTTCTCGATAATGTCGTTGGTGCACCCGTGGAACTCCGGAAGAACTCCGTGAAGAATCGACGCCCATCCCTGTGCGCTCATCGTGGGAAGAGCCATCAGGGACTTGTACGTGGTAGCCTGGTCCTTGAAAATTTCGTCGCAGCGGGGCGTATCGGTTTTCTGGAAATACGCGCCTGCGCCATCCAGGCCGATGATGACGACATGCTTGTATGCGCCTTTGGAAACAACCTCCTCGGGCACTTCCGGCTTCGGATCCGGGTCCGTACCGGGCTTGTCATTGTTCTCGGGATTGTCCTTGGGCCCGCACGAAGCGAGAATGCATAGCAGTGATGCAAAGATAAATGCGAATCTGGTTTTCATAGCAGGACAAAGATAACACTATTTCTTTTAATGTAATTTGGTAAAGCCATGAATCTTGCGGCTATGACGGAATAAGTGCAAACATAGAAAGAATACTTGCAAATAATATAATAGGTAATGCGGATTTTTGCGTTACTATGTATAGAAGAATTATCTTAACTGCAGTATTGGCCCTTATTGCCGGAGCAGGGGCTGTTCAGGCCCAGAATCAGCCGGACATTTCATCATTGAGTGTCAGTGCGGTAATCGACCCTTCCGTAACAGTGGGGCCGATCAAGCCGATGAATGCCGTGAACAACGGCCCGGACATCGATGATGAATATCAAATGAACGATTTCAGAATCCTGAATATCCCGTACAGCCGCACCCACGATGCCAGCGATGGTTATTACGGAGAGCGCCTGGTGGATATCAGCGACGTGTTCCCGGATTTCTGCAAGGACCCGGACAATCCGGCCAACTATGATTTCCGCGAGACGGATGCGTACATCAAGACGCTGATTGATTCCGGAAGCGAGCCGTTCTACAGGCTGGGCCAGACCATCGAGAACCAGACATCGGCAAAATACAATATTTATCCGCCTAAGGATTATAAGAAGTGGGCGAAGATCTGCGAGCACATCATCATGCACTATAATGAAGGCTGGGCTAACGGCTTCCATTACAACATCAGGTATTGGGAAATCTGGAACGAAGCCGATCTGGACCAGAGTTCCGGCCGATGGGAGACCAACCCCCGCACATGGGGCGGCACCATCGAGGAGTTCCATAAGTTCTATGCCGTGGCCGCCAAGCATCTTAAGAAGCGCTTCCCGGACCTCATGATAGGCGGGCCTTCCTATTGCCGAATCCAGGGAACCAAGACATATTTCCCGCAGTTCTTCGAATACATGAGGGACAACAATGTGCCAATCGATTTTGTTTCCTGGCACAAATACGGTGCGGAGCCTTCGGTGTTTCTTATGGAGGCCGATATTATCCGCGGCTGGATGAAGGAATATGGCTACGAGGATGCCGAACTCATCCTTAACGAGTGGAACTACCGCCGGTTTAAAAACGCTGATGCCGAATCCTCCAACGAAATCTACAACAGGGAAACCAGAAGGAACATTAAAGGTGCAGCATTTGGCGGGGCATTGATGTGCGCAATGCAGCATGCTCCGGTGGATATGCTCATGTATTATGATGCCCGCGCCAATACCAACTATTGCGGCTTCTACGATTATCAGACCAGGGAACACATGCCTCCATATTATACTTTCTATGCCTGGAGCAAGCTTAAGGGCGAGGAATGCGAATGTAAGCTGGAAGGCGGTGTTGGCGACATTTACGCGGTGTCATCTGTCAAGGATGGCAAAACCGTTCTCATGCTCGTACGCTACAACGGAGATAACAACACCTGCAATATCGCCACGGTAAAGGTTTCGGTAAAGGGCTGCAGTTTAGACAAAGCTGTCCCCATCCACCTTACCGACTACCAGCACATCTACACCGAGATTCCTCTCTTCCCCAATGAAGACGGCTCCGTGAGCGTCAAGATGAACAACAACTCAATCGTCACGATAGAATTCTAGCCAATGAGAAAGTTGCTGTTGCCGTTCCTGTTGCTGTTTTGCGCCCTGCCGTCATCGGCCTTCAATCTTTTCGAAGGGAGGGAAACCATATCCCTTAGCGGCCAGTGGAACTATATTGTGGATCCGATGAATACCGGGATCTACAAGTATCAGATGCAGCTTCAGAAGCCCAAGAAGAGGTATTTCGCAGACAGGCATTTCTACGAAGACAAAACCACCCTCATCGAATATGATTTTGACCACGCACCCACGCTCGCCGTTCCCGGCGACTGGAATACGCAAAGCGACAAACTGTATTACTATGAGGGGAGCGTCTGGTACCGCAGAAAGGTGGATTTCAAACCGCAGGAGGTCCGGCGCTGGTTCCTGTATTTCGGAGCAGTGAACTACCAGTGCATGGTGGGAATCAACAACAACATCCTGGGCACTCATAAGGGAGGTTTTACTCCATTCTGGTTCGAGGTGACCGACGTATTGCAGGAAGGGGAGAACAGCCTTGTGGTTTGGGTGAACAACACCCGCGGCGTTTCGGAAGTGCCAACTCTCAACTTCGACTGGTGGAACTATGGCGGCATCACAAGGGATGTCCTCCTGGTAAGCGTCCCCAAGGTCTTCATCAGCGATTATCGCATCAGTTTCGACGGCAAAAACATCGACATAAAAGTGTGCCTTGACGGCGGAAACGGCTCCGTAACGGTGGAAATTCCGGAGCTGGGAATCAGGAAGAAAGCCTGCACCGGCAGGGACGGAGAGGTGTCTTTCAAGGTAAAGGCCGATCCGGAGCGCTGGAGTCCGGAGAATCCGAAGCTATACGAGATTAATGTGAGCACTGCCGATGACGTGATTCGCGATAAAGTGGGCTTCCGCACTATAAAAGTTAACGGCGAGCAGATTCTTCTCAACGACAAGCCGGTATTTCTCAGGGGAGTGGCGGTGCACGACGAATCCATCGGCACAAATCCGGGCCGATGCAAGAATGAAGATGAAGCCAGGGCCCTTCTTGTGGCGGCCAAAGACCTTGGCTGCAACTTCCTCAGGCTTGCGCATTATCCCCACAGCGAGCAGATGGTCCGCCTGGCGGAAGAGATGGGCTTCATGCTCTGGGAGGAGATACCCTGCTACTGGAACATCGACTGGTCGTCCGAAGAAACATACGCCAATGCCGAGAACCAGCTCATGGAAATGATAGGCCGCGACGCCAACCGGGCGGCTACAATCATCTGGTCGGTGGCTAACGAGACTCCCCGCACCCAGGAGAGGCTGGAATTCCTTGGGAAACTCTTAGCCAAGGCCCGCTCCATGGACCCCACCAGGCTGATAAGTGCGGCGATGCAGAAGGATAAACCGGACTTTTATCATCCCGTTATCGAGGACGAATTGATCGAACTCACCAACATCATCAGTTTCAACCAGTATATCGGCTGGTATGACGGCAAGCCTGCCGATTGTGACAAAATCACCTGGACCATCCCGCGGGGAAAACCGGTGCTGATAAGCGAATTCGGCGGAGGAGCGCTATATGGCAATCACGGCAGCGACACGGAACTGTTCACAGAGGAATATCTGGAACTGCTTTACCGCAAGAATCTGGAAATGATCAGCCGTATTCCCGCCCTGAACGGCCTGTGCCCGTGGTGTCTGAAGGATTTCCGCTCGCCCAAGAGACCCCTTAACGGAATTCAGGACGATTTCAACCGTAAGGGTCTGATTGACGAACAAGGCCGCAGAAAGCAGGCATTCTATGTTGTGCAGGAATACTACCATTCCCTGGCCGGAAGGTAATGCCTATGGAAGAAAAGGTGCAAATATAGGAGAAATCCTTGCAGGGTATGTGGTATGTAATGATGAATTTTGCAACGTGAAAAAATATATAACCGAGATATGAAAATAACACAGTTACGTATGGCTTACATCCCTCCTGTGACGGAGGAAACAGCCGTTTTGATTGAAAAATGCTTCGCGGCATCACAAAAAGATTATGGTGCCTCTCTTGAAGCTTATGATGTCGATGATTTGTTCGAATAAAAAGCTAATTCAGGATATGAAACAGACAAGATTATTTGCAATGATTGCAATGGCCGTTCTTGCAGCAGCCTGCGCAAAACAGGAAGAAGAAATCACACCCGGAGGGAACGGTGTTCCCGAAGAGTCCGGAAAGATAGTCTTTACCGCCGAAGTCCCTACCCGAACGGCCACGTCTAATGACCAGACCGTGACCTGGGTTGCGGGCGATGAAGTCAAATTCGTCTGGGCCGGCGGCAGCGCTACGGCAGAGGCTTCCGTTTCCGGTTCCACAACCACCTTCAGCGTTGAAGTGGCTGACGGCGTTACCGAGCTTTATGCCGTGTATCCCGCTTCCGCTGGCGGCAGCTACGACGAAGGCAACGTTAATGTCCATTTCAACGGTAGCCGTACAGACGGTTCTTTCGCCGCTAACGACATTTGCGTGGCAAAGGCAGTCAAAACTGGCGACACCTGGGAAACCACACTTGCATTCAAGAATGTCGCTTGCCTTTTGAAGGTCGGCGTGACCACCAATGATATTGTGAAACTTCAGGTGAAGGGCCTCAACGAAGAAGTCGTTTCTGGTTTGCTTCCTGTTAACATCGAGAGCGGAGTGGTCAGTTTCGGCGCAGCAACAAATACTGGCACATCCATGAATATGACGGTTTCCGGTCCCGGCAACTATTATATTCCTATCCTGCCCGGTGTGACGTTCACCGACGGTTTCCGCGTGAATCTTTTCATCGATGATACAAACCAAAGCACCCCGTTCTTCTACAACGGCAGTTTCACCACCGCCAAGGGCAAGATCATCAAGCTGGACGCCATCGAGTCCCATGCCGGCCACTACTATGTAACTCCTTCAGGCGCCGGCACCAAGGCCGGCCAGAGCTGGAGCAACGCCATGGGGGTGGACGAATTCAAGGCTTTGGTGACGAACGGAGACAACTACTTCATCCTCCAGGGCGCCACCATCCACTTCTCGGCCGACGAATTCTCCTTCGGCGATGACTATCTGTCCCCGGACTTCTCCGGTCATGGCACTGTGAATCTTACTTTTGAGGGCACAATCAACGGTGCCAACAGGACCACATTCCTGGGACGCACCAATACCAGCGAGAGCAACAAGGCCGGTGTGCTATGGCCCAAGACCAGCACCAACCTGACCGTCAAAAACGTCAAGTTCACCGGCACCAACGGAACATCCAATTCGGCCGCTATCCGCGTCAACAGTACGGGTGTTGTAA
>JAGAAY010000028.1 GCA_017615065.1 Bacteroidales bacterium
CCACGTTTTGCGGGTACGGCATTCCGTGGGAGATGATGGTGGATTCGAGCGCCACCACCGGCATTCCAGCCGCCAGGGCTTTTGCCACTTCAAGCGAACAGTCTAAGTATTGATTCATAATTCTTTGATCTTATCACTCACCGCCTTCGGGCTCTCCACAGCGCAACGGGCACACTCCAGCCCCCAGCGGGCCGATTCTTCAACAGTGGCATCCGGCCCCGCATGCACAATCCCCGCCAGCAGGGCATCCCCACCGCCGGTGACGTTCCGGACGATGCAAGGCAGCGCCGGGAACTCGTAACCCTTCCACCGGGGCACGCCGCCATCCGTTATCCACTCTTCCACCTTCAGCCCCTCCGCACCCACGCTAACATAACGGCGCCGGCAGCATGTCACCTCCGCAAGTTCCACATTTTCAATGGCATTGCACTTGAAGGCGAAGAACTCCTTGCGCTTGGAAAGCCTGACCGCTTCTTGGATACGCCCGGCCTTGGCAACGGACACCGCATCCAGGTAGAGCGGCTTATCGCAATGATCTATCAGCCAAGCCAGAGCCTCAGCGGAACTGTTAGCATCGGCCACCACGGCATCGGCACTGTTAATTACTTGTTGGCGTGCCGCCAGCCACTCCGGCGTCATCCCCTCAGTCGCGTTCATATCGGCCACGCCGCCCACCAGTTCGCCGTCGGCATTGTTGATGGAGACGAAGAAGGAGTTGGTGCCTTCGGCCGCGATTTCGCTGTGGTCGATCTTCATTCCCAGCGCCCGGCAGGCATCGGCAATCACCGGCCCGAACAGCCCGCCGCCGAAGATGGTGAGAAGCTCCACCTCATCCCCCAGCAACGCCAGGTTGTGCGCGATATTCCGGCCGACGCCGCCCCAGGACACCTCCACCCTTCCCGGGTTGGAATCCCCCACCCGGAACGCCTCCTTCGACGTGGCCGTGATGTCCACGTTGGCACCGCCGATGACACATATTCTCAACATAGCTGCAAGTTACTCATTTCTGCTGATTTAGACAAGTGATTCACATTCAGGCCCAGTGAACCAGCAATGGGTTGACAGGGATTCGGCGAGGGTGGCCGTTATAACCCTGTATCTTATAATTATCTGCGGTTCCCTTCGGCAGAAGATCCTCCAGGCGGGCATTGAGCACCGAGGCTTTCTCGCTGAACGAGTTGTCCTGCAGGTTTACCAGCCGCCCGACACGTGCCCCGACATCTTCGACGGCGGTGTTCGGGCAGATGACAGCATAAATCTCCTCCAACTCCTGACGATACTGATCCCGCTGCTTCAGCAGAATGCCTTCTGGATGCCTTAGGAACAGAATGAACAGCGCCTTTACCAACGGGCGGAGGGGTATCTCAGGGCCATCTGCAGCATCCATCCTGATGACATATTTCTTATCTATGAATAACCTGACCGGCTCCTGCCGCTGATTCGGCGCCTCTTCTACGCCCAACTCTTTCAGCCGCTCCCGCACCTTCTCCATCAGCGCCAGCAGCTCCGCCGCCTCCATCCGTTCCAACACTCCCCCATAATCCGCCCCCGGCTCTTCCAGCACTCCAGCCACGCCGGAAGTGAGCAAAAACCACATCAATCGAGCCTCTATGCTTCCCTTTTTCATCATGATATAAAGGTACGAATTATAAAACGAACTAACAAATCGATTGTGCCTTCTCCATAACAAAAGAATCAGCATTTCCAAGCGATTACAAGCTTGTAATCAGTTGAATTTAACGCTTCAATGAAGGAAATTTGCCGATGAAGATGAGACGGACAGGCAACATACACCGCATCATCCCCGGCGAACATCGGGGATTCTTCCTGCTGCCCGAAACAAAGGTCTATCTAAACCCGACGGAGCGGACGCTTTATCGACTGTTCCTCAACCATCCGGAGGGCATCTCCGCCACAAACCTCCTCACTCACTGGAAGGAGCTCTGCTCCATCTACCGGGACGAATCCATCTATTCAGACGACCCCCTCCGGGATGACGCGATGGAATCCCTCTGCGCCGAATCCAAAACCGTCTTCTACTCCACCATCTCCCGAATCAAGAAGAAGTTCATCCAAGCCCTCGGTGCCCGTAATGCCGCCCCTTACATCATCAAACGCGACAAAACCGGTCTTTACAGAACGAGGGCAAGGCTATAGCTCAATGTATGCTTTGCCGTTGAAGGCAATATGCTCATTATAAAATGTATATCCTAACTGATTGCATAAAAGCATAGTTTCTCCTATTTTAGTTCCCGAACCACCCGTGAAATGGGTGTGGCCATATATCCAGTAATCGACACTCGAGCCCTCGATAAACGCATCTAAATCCACCTGGAAAGCCGAATTGAGCGCGCCACCGGGGCAACTGTTAAAATCTTTCCGCATCGTCGGGCAATGATGGGAGACAACTATCCTGTGCTCTACATTGGTTGCAGCCAGCGCACCTGACAACCAATCAATGCATTGGGCATGCAGCCCATCTACATCATTAGCGCAGAAGCGCTTTCCATTCAGTTTGCCGTACTGATAATCATTCATCCCATGCTGCACCGTCCACAAGCACGTCGGGTCAATCTTAGTCCAGAGCGTCGTAAAAAACAATTCTGTCTCCCCAAAAACAACGCTTCTGTTGTTCAAATACCGCACATTTGGCCGAACCTCCAGTTCAAAGTCGGCCATCGTGCGGCCGATATCAAACCCACCGTAGAACTCGTGGTTTCCCGGCACAATAAAGGTCTCCCGGAAGTGCTCCGCACACCAGTCCCAGAACGGCCGCTTCCACATCTTCCGGTCCCCCAGGTACGACACATCCCCCGCCAGCACCAGCACATCGCCCACCGGCTCAAGCCCCCCGTGCTCAATGAACCTCTTATTCTCTGCAAACTCAAGGTGCAGATCTGATGCGTATTGTATCTTCATAATAGTTTTACTTTACTTCTGACCTATAGTTATTCTTTGCATACTCCGCAAACGAGTTAAACTTATACTGCGTAATCTTCTCGGTTGCAGC
>JAGAAY010000029.1 GCA_017615065.1 Bacteroidales bacterium
CCGCTGCACCACCAGCGGGTGTTAGAGAGAACAAGCTGCCCGTTCTGATAATTGCGTGGCATTTTGTTTTCCGTCAATGACTGCTCCATAATGGCGCATTGTCTGGCAGAAAGGGCGGCAATCTCATCAACGGGTAATTCTGCGTTGTTCTTGCAGGAGACAAGAAGTCCGGCCAAGAACAGGATAAGGGGCAAATAATGAATCTTTTTCATGTAACAAAGATAATAATTAAAATCTTCCTAAAAAATTTTGTTAATTGCGGAGAATGTTATACCTTTGCGGCCCGAAATTTCATTTGTTTAACTAGTTAATACTGTATTTACTATGAAGAAGGTATTCATGAGCATCGCAATCGTGGCTCTTATGGTAGCCGCCGTTGCTTGCGGAAACAACAAGGCCAAGAAGGCTGAGGCTCCCGCTGAGGAAGCTGTTGAGGCTTGCTGCGACAGTGCAGCTTGCACCAAGGCCGACAGCACCTGCTGCGAGCACGCAGACAGCGCTTGCTGCGAGAAGGCCGTTGTTGCTGAGTAATTCAGAAACAATCAATCCGCAAAAAAGATATTGTTCCACACCGGAGCAATATTTTTTTTGTGTATATTTGTATCCCGGTTTGTTTAAATCGGGCCTATGAACACTAAGTATATATTTGTCACGGGTGGCGTGGCATCTTCGCTGGGAAAGGGCATCATCGCCGCATCCCTTGCAAAACTTCTCCAGGCGCGCGGCCTGCGTGTCACAATACAGAAATTCGATCCCTATCTGAATATAGATCCCGGCACGTTGAATCCCTACGAGCACGGTGAGTGTTACGTAACGGAGGACGGTGCGGAAACTGATCTGGACCTTGGGCACTACGAGCGCTTTCTGGGTGTATATACCTCCCAGGCCAACAATGTAACCACCGGCCGCATATACAATACTGTTATCACGCGGGAGCGCGAGGGGGCATATCTGGGCAAGACCGTGCAGATTGTCCCGCACATCACCGACGAAATCAAACGCCGCATGCTGCTCCTGGGCAAAACGGGCGATTATGACGTGATAATCACGGAAGTGGGCGGCACGGTGGGCGATATCGAATCCCATCCTTTTGTGGAAGCAATGCGCCAGCTGCAGTGGGAACTGCCGGAAGAAGACTTCCTGTCCATCCACCTCACTCTCATTCCTTATCTCAGGGCGGCGAAGGAGCTTAAAACCAAGCCCACGCAGCACTCCGTGCAGGAACTGCAGTCCATCGGCGTGCATCCCGACATCATCGTCTGCCGCACCGAAAAGCGCCTTACTCCGGAAATCCGCAACAAGATAGCCCGGTTCTGCAACGTGAAGCCGGGCCATGTAATCCAGTCGGTGGATGCCTGGAGCATCTACCAGGTGCCGCTGAACATGGAGGCGGAAAAGCTGGACGAGATGGTGGTGAACAAACTGGCGATTCCCGGTCTTCCCAAGGCCGATTTAACCCGCCTGAAGGAATTCCTCACCCGCCTCCGCCATCCAAAGAAAGAAGTTGACATCGCCCTTGTGGGCAAGTATGTGGAGCTTCAGGATGCCTACAAGAGCATCCAGGAGAGTTTTATCCACGCCGGCGCCGCAAACGAGTGCAAAGTGCACGTTCACACCGTTCACGCAGAGCACATCCACGAAGACAACGCAGAAGACCTGCTTGGCCGCATGGACGGCATCCTGGTAGCCCCCGGATTCGGCGAGAGGGGGCTGGAGGGCAAAATTTGCGCAGTTAAATACGCCCGCGAGCACGGCATCCCGTTCTTCGGAATCTGCCTGGGAATGCAGATGGCCGTGGTGGAATTCGCCCGTAACGTGCTTGGATGGGCCGATGCCGCCTCCACGGAAGTGGAGCCCCACACGGCGCACCCCGTCATCGACCTTATGGAAGAGCAGAAAACCCTTACCGTAAAAGGCCATACAATGCGCCTGGGGGCCTATCCCTGCCATCTTGTCGATGGTACCCTGGCCCATGATATCTATGGCAGGGACGATATTTCCGAACGCCATCGGCACCGCTATGAATTCAACGACGCATTCCGTGAGCCGATGGAGAAGGCCGGCCTTAAAGTTAGCGGCGTCAACCCGGATTCCGGCCTTGCGGAAATAGTGGAACTGCCCTCGCATCCCTTCTTTATCGCAGTTCAGTTCCATCCGGAATACAAAAGCACTCCGGAGCGTCCACAGCCCATTTTCATGCGCTTCGTGGAGGCCGCACTGAAACGCCGCGGCGGGCAATAGGAGTTTTTTTATTAAATTTGTACGTTTAGTTAGTAGTATTATAGCTTATGGAAAACTTTACCCAACGGTATGTAGACGGTTTCATGGGCGAACTCGAAGCCCGGAACCCCGGAGAAAAAGAGTTTCTCCAAGCCGTCCGCGAGGTGGTGGAAAGCGTCGCCCCGTATGTGACTGAGAATCCCCAGCTGATGGACCAGAAAATCCTGGAACGTGTAACCGAGCCCGAGCGCATCGTCATTTTCCGCGTTCCGTGGATGGACGACCGCGGCGAGATCCATATCAACCGCGGCTTCCGCGTACAGAATTCCAGCGCCATCGGCCCTTACAAGGGAGGCATCCGCTTCCATCCCAGCGTGAACCTGAGCATAATGAAGTTCCTGGCCTTCGAGCAGACTTTCAAAAACGCCCTCACAACCCTGCCGATGGGCGGTGCCAAGGGCGGCAGCGACTTCAACCCCCGCGGTAAGTCCGACCTTGAGGTAATGCGCTTCTGCCAGAGCTTCATGACGGAGCTTTACCGTCATATCGGGGCCGATACTGACGTGCCCGCCGGCGACATCGGCGTAGGTGGACGCGAAATAGGCTATCTCTTCGGCCAGTACAAGCGCATCCGTGACGAGTTCACCGGCACGCTCACCGGCAAGGGCATATCCTGGGGTGGCAGCCTGCTGCGCCCGGAGGCCACCGGCTACGGCCTGTGCTACTTCGCGGAGCAGATGCTGGCCACACGCGGAGAGTCCTTCGAAGGCAAGAAAGTAAATATCTCCGGAGCCGGAAATGTTGCCCAGTATGCGGCCCAGAAGGCAATGCGCCTTGGCGCAAAGGTTCAGACGCTTTCAGATTCCGACGGTTTCATCTATGATCCGGAGGGCCTTGACGAGGAGAAGATGGAATATGTCCTCCAGCTCAAGAACATCCGCCGCGGCCGAATCAAGGAGTATGCCCAGAAATACCCTCAGGCCCAGTACTTCCCGGGAGAGCGCCCGTGGAGAATCCCCTGCGACATCGCCCTTCCATGCGCCACCCAGAACGAAATCGAGAAGGCCGATGCTGAGAACATAGTCAAAGGCGGCTGCATCTGCGTGGCCGAAGGAGCAAACATGCCGACAACCCCGGAAGCAATCCGCATCATCCAGGGAGCCGGGCTGCTCTATTCTCCCGGTAAGGCGTCAAACGCCGGTGGCGTGGCAACGTCGGGCCTTGAAATGAGCCAGAATTCCATGCGTCAGAGCTGGACTTCGGAAGAAGTGGACCGGTATCTGCGCCGTATCATGCAGGATATCCACGCTGCCTGCCTGCAGTACGGAAAGAACCCCGACGGCAGCGTAAATTACGTCAAAGGCGCCAATATGGCAGGCTTCATCAAGGTTGCCCGCGCCATGACGGATCAAGGACTGGTATAAATGGAGAACCTTCCCCTGATGGCCCGGCGAATCCGGCGGATTCTGCTGGTGTGCAACAATTACGACAATTTCTCTCTGGAAGAGGATGGCCGGCTGGACATGCGCATTGCGCGGGAATATGCCGATCTTAACCTGAGCGGCCCGCCCGTTTTCGAAAGGGTGGAGTCCACGTCATCGGCCCTGGAAAAAGCCGCGGCGGGGGAAAGGTTCGACCTGATCATCACCATGTACGAGGGGCAGGTCTTCGACTATGCGGCCCGCCAGAAGGAGTATTCTCCGGAGACGCCCATCGTGCTTCTCACCTCCTTCTCCAAGGTACTTTACCGCCAGATCGAGAACGAGGACCGTTCCTCCATCGACTATATGTTCAACTGGAACGGCACCACCGACCTTATCATCGCCATCATCAAACTGCTGGAAGACAGCCTTAATGCGCCCGTGGATATCCTTCAGGGAGGCGTCCAGTGCATTCTGCTGGTTGAGGACAGCGTGAGGTACTATTCCACATATCTTCCGCTTCTGTATAAACTGGTGCTGCAGCAGAATGTGGCGGCGGTGCGCGATGCCATCAACGAGGATCAGCAGATATTCCGCAAGCGCGCCAGGCCGAAGATCCTGATGGCAACCAACTATGACGATGCCGTTCATCTCTACAACACCTACAAGGAGAACCTTCTGGGAGTTATTTCCGACATCGGCTTTGTGCTTCACCGCGGTGATAAACCCTCTACGGAAAAGCTGGACGCCGGCGTTGACCTGTGCAAGCTGATTCGCGCGGAAATCCCCAAAATGCCGATTCTGATGCAGAGCTCGCAGGAGAGCATGCGAAGCGTGGCCAGGGACCTCGGGGCCGGCTTTCTTATGAAAAGGTCAAAGACGCTCACCCACGAACTGTCGGATTATATCGGCCGTGAATTCGGGTTCGGCGATTTCGTGGTGGTGAACGAAAAGGGGCGAGAACTGGCCCGGGCCCACGATCTTCAGGGCGCGGAGCAGATTATTTCCACCCTGCCGGCAGTCCATATCGACCGGCTGCGCAGCAAGAATTACGTTTCCCGATGGCTGCTCGCCCGCGGTATATTCGCCGAGGGCAATTCCATCAAGAACACCAATTTCGAGAATGCCGAATCGTTCAGGAAGGCCGCCGTGGAGCGGATTCACGCCTACCGCGTGTCCCAAAGCCTGGGTGTTGTAGCCCACTTCGATCCGGATACATACAACGATACCATATGGTTCTCCCGTTTCGGCGAAGGCTCGCTTGGCGGCAAGGCACGCGGCCTGGCTTTCCTGAACCATATTCTGTATAAGCACCACCTGTACGAGAAATGGGAGGGGGCGCACGTGATGGTGCCGAGGACGCTGGTTATCGCCACGGAGTATTTCGACCGTTTCATTAACGAGAACGGCCTCCACTATGTTATCAATTCCGATATTTCCGATGCCGAAATACTCTCGGAATTCGTGGCTTCAAACCTGCCGCAGGACCTTACAAGGGCACTCCGCGCCTTTATCCGGCAAGTGCACACCCCGCTGGCCGTGCGTTCCTCCTCCAAGCTGGAAGACTCATATTACCAGCCCTTTGCAGGCGTTTACTCCACATATATGATTCCGGCGGTGGAGAACGAGGACCAGCAGCTTCGACTGCTGTCCAAGGCCATCAAGAGCGTATATGCATCGGTTTATTTTGCGAGTTCCCGAGGTTACATCACGGCCACGGCCAATGTGCTTTCCGAGGAGAAGATGGCCATCATCCTGCAGGAGATCTGCGGCGCGGAGGATAACGGGTATTTCTTCCCCACGCTGTCGGGCGTTGCCAGGAGCGTGAATTTCTATCCCATCGGCTATGAAAAGGCCGAGGACGGAATCTGCAAGCTGGCATTCGGCCTGGGCAAGGCGGTGGTGGACGGCGAACAGGTGCTGCGCTTCTCGCCCGCATATCCCAAACATGTCCTCCAGACATCAACGCCGGATCTGGCCATGCGGGACACTCAGCAGGTAATGTATGCCCTGAACCTCCAGCCGGAGAAATTCAAGACATCGGTGGATGACGCAGTGAACCTTGAGCGTATCCCCACCGGGGAATGCGGGCAGTTCAGCGCATTCCAGAAGGTGGTATCGACATATGACTACGAGAACCAGCGCATGGTGGATTCCCCGTTCGTGAACGGCCCCAAGGCCATCACTTTCTCCCACGTGCTGCGCTACGGGACCTTCCCTCTGGCGCCCATCGTCCAGGAACTGTTGGCCATCTGCGCCGGCGAAATGAACTGCAGCGTGGAGATGGAATTCGCCGCGGAACTGAGCACCGGTCTGTTCAACGTGCTGCAGATCCGCCCCATTTCCTCCGATTCCATGCATGCCGATGTGGACTGGCGCACCATCGACTGCACAGGCGCCCTGGTAACATCGGAAAGCGCCCTTGGCACCGGATGGATTCCCGACCTTCATGATGTAATATACCTTAAGGCCGATGCCTTTGACAAGCTTAAAACCGTGGAAATGGCGCAGGAGCTCCGCGAAATCAACGCCCGTATGCGTACGGAGGGCAGTCAATACGTGCTCATCGGCTACGGCCGCTGGGGTTCCAGCATACCCACGCTGGGCGTTCCCGTGCAGTGGAGCGACATTTCCGAAGCGAAAGCCATTGTGGAATGCTCCCTGCCCGATTTCAGGGTAGATCCAAGCCAGGGCACGCACTTTTTCCAGAACCTCACGTCCTTCAATGCTGGATACGTGAATGTGGATCCGTACATGCGTAAAGGCGATTCCGTGGACCTCAGTGCCCTTGACGCACTACCTGCCGTGGAGGAAACCGCATGGCTCCGCCACATACGCCTGGAGCAACCGCTGAAGGTGTGCATCGACGGGCGCGCGGGGCGGGCCGTCATCGGCATGTGATCGGCGGGATGAATAAAGTCAGAAATTATTGTTAAATTTGTAGACTTTAACATTAAGACTGATTATGAAAAAGACTGTTCTTGTTTCCGGCGGCGCCGGTTTTATCGGAAGCCATGTTACCGTTGAACTGCTTCAGGCGGGCTATGAGGTGGTTGTGGCCGATAATTTCTCCAACTGCGACCTCACCTGCTTCGAGGACGTTAAGAAGATTACCGGAAGGGCCGATATTCCTCTTGAAAAGATTGATTTCTGCGACGAGGCTGCAGCGAAGGGCATTTTCAAGAAGTATCATTTCGACGCGGTGATCCATTTTGCGGCTTTCAAGGCCGTGGGCGAATCCGTGGCGGAACCGTTAAAATATTACAAGAACAATCTGGTGAGCTTCCTCAATGTGCTTGAGGCCGCCAAGGAAGTGGGCGGATGCAATGTGCTGTTCTCGTCATCGGCAACCGTATACGGCGAACCGGAGAAGGTTCCCGTAACGGAGGATACTCCCCGCCAGCCGGCCATGTCGCCCTACGGCAATACCAAGACAATGTGCGAGGACATCCTTCAGGACACCGTTAAGGCGTCCGGCGGCACCATCAAGGGCATCCTGCTGCGCTATTTCAACCCCATCGGCGCACATCCCAGCGCCCTCATCGGCGAACTCCCCCGCGGAATCCCCAACAACCTGGTGCCCTTCATCACCCAGACTGCCATCGGCAAGAGGGAATGTCTGAGCATCTTCGGCAATGATTATCCTACCCCGGACGGCACCTGCCTCCGCGACTATATCGACATCGTGGACCTGGCCCGCGCGCATGTCTTCGCCGTCACACGCATGATGGAAGGCAAGATGAAGAAGGATTGCGAAATCTTCAATGTGGGCACCGGCAGGCCCGTTTCCGTGATGGAACTGGTGAATGCATTCCAGAAGGTGAACAACGTGAAGCTCAATTACAAGATAGCGGCAAGGCGCCCCGGCGACGTCACCGCAATCTGGGCCGATCCCACCCTGGCCAACAAGGAACTCGGCTGGAAGGCTGAGCGCAGCGTTGAGGATACCCTCAAATCGGCCTGGGCCTGGGAGCTTCATCTCGCCGGGAAATAATGCACGGCGGCCCGCTTTTTGATTGAAAGCCGCACCGTGTATTAAAACCTGTTTATGAGAAAGTTTTCATTTTTCGCGTGCCTGTTGGCGCTGGCCGTTGTCTCCTGCGGTAAGGACGAGTTCAATACCGTTGAGGGCGGCAGCTCCGGCACCATCGACCTTGATAATCTGGATACCAACGCATCTGAGGACAATGTCACTGACGTGGATTTTGTCCGCAGCATCTCCATTGTCTGGAGCTCTTCCGGGGCCACTGTTTCCGGGGATGCGAAGAAGATTGTGAAGGTCTCCGGGGCCTGTGTAACCGCCGATAACCGGGGAACCGGCGAACAAGTCGAGTATACGCTGTCCGGGAGCTGTTCCGACGGCTTCTTCAAGGTTTATTCCGACAACAAGCAGTCCATCATTCTCAACACCCTTTCCCTTACCAACACCAAGGGCGCGGCCATCAACAACCAGGGCAAGAAGAGCTGTTTCGTAATTGTGAACGGAGAGAATTA
>JAGAAY010000030.1 GCA_017615065.1 Bacteroidales bacterium
GATAAACAAAATCCAGAATCCGTATTTCATGTCGTTCACTGGCCGGCCGGATTCTCTCGGCGTATGGGTCAAGTTCGTGCCTTACGGAACAGATTCCAGCCATCCTTATGCCAAGGTGGAGACCATTCTTCACACGGACGTGGACTATAAGAGCGGCTATAACTCTTCCGACTGCACCGGCGGGTCCGCGCATATCGGTGAGGCTACCGACCAGAAGATAGGCGATACAGGAGGCAAGTGGAAACGCCTGAGCATCCCGTTCAAGTATGACTATACTACCACACCGAGCTACATTTTAATCAATATTGCCACCAATTCGTATCCTGGTGGCGGTCATGCGGAAAAGAGTTCCAGCGGCGGCAACAATGCCGATAAGATGTACATTGACGATATTGTAATGGTTTACAATCTTTACAATGTCCGGACGAACACCTCCGGCTGGGCTACTTTGTGCTTGGACTATAATGCTCTCGTGCCTTCAGGAGCTACGGCATATTTTGTAAAGAAAGTTGCCTGCGGCTACGCCAGCCTCGAGGCTATACCTTCTGGCAGCGTGATTCCCAGGAACACCGGCGTGCTGGTCAAAGGCAGCCCCAATACTACTTATTCCTTTAACGGAAGGGCTTCCGATGTCAGCGGGAAGACCCCGGCGACCGTCAGCGGAAACCTTCTTGTGGGGGCTCTGAATGAGATTGCCACCCCGTCCGGCACGTGCAGGGTCCTGTCGTCCGAGAGTACTTCCGCCATGGCTGTATTCGGTGCTTATTCCGGGACCAAGATTGCGGCCAACACAGCTTATCTGGCACAGTAAAAGATATGCGGGCGGTTATCCAAAGGGTTTCAGAGGCATCCGTTACAATCGACGGAAGGGTTAAGGCCTCCATTGGCCCGGGGCTGCTGATACTTCTTGGCGTAGGACATGATGACGGACAGGAGGATATTGACTGGCTGGTGAAAAAAATAGCAGGACTGCGTATTTTTGATGACGATGCCGGGGTGATGAACCTCAGTGTTGTGGATGTGGGCAGCGAGGCCTTGGTGGTAAGTCAGTTTACGCTGATGGCATCCACCAAAAAGGGCAATCGGCCGTCCTACATCGGCGCTGCGGGGCAAAAGACGGCAATCCCTATGTACGAATCATTCTGCAACGCACTCTCCGCTGCCATAGGACGTCCTGTCGCCACCGGCGAATTCGGCGCAGATATGAAGGTGATGCTGGTGAACGACGGCCCTGTGACAATTTGCATTGACACAAAAAACATTGCTTGACGCGTCAATCTTTTGAACCTGCGGCGGGGATTGGCGAATGCCTTTCCTTTAATGAATCAAGAAGGACTTTGTGACATCAATTCTTCCAACGCAGAGTCGGATAAGCCGAAAATCTCTTCTTCTTTGTAAAAACGGGTGAGCATGGTAGCAAAAACCTTGTTGTCATAGATGAAAACAAAGTCGTACCAGCCCGGATCAACCTCTTCTGGAAGCAGGTAAAACGAACCCCAATGGTGGGTTTCATCTTTGTCGGGATCTTTGTTCAGGTCGTATTCCAGGATATAGCCGGAGACCTCGTCGTCCAAAGTGTTGTCCAGGTAAAAACGCTGATCTGCCCTGTGCTTGAAAACCATCACTTTGATACCGGATCCTACACTGGCCTGCGGATAGAACTCGATCCATTCGCTAAGTTCGAAAACAGAGCGGATTCCCTCGCTGGCACAGGGCTTGGTGTTGAAAGCATCGGTTCCGCAACGGTCTCCGTACAAACGCAAGGCCGTCATTACAGGCTGTTCCCCCTCTTTGAGATTAACGAAATAAAGTTTGCCAAGTACCATTGTATCTTGTACTTGCGTGGAACTGGCGGCAATGTTGCCGGTGCTGGTAGAGTTTGCCGCATCCGCATTTGCACCCATGTTGATGCTGACGGTCAATAACGCGGCAAGTCCTGCGGCTAAACGTATGACTTTTGTTTTCATGCTAGCAAGATAGCAAAAAAATGAGAACACCACAAAAAACACCGGCATTTCTGTCGGTGCTTTCAGGTCTCCCAAGACAGTCAAAGTGCTGACCCTCTGGGCCTTTTCTTTATTTTGGACATTCCATCTTCCCCCGCACGAGCTCCGGTATGTGAGCAAGCAGATAGTGTCTTCAAAGGCCGATTAGTGCTTGTTCCCCGGGGTAAAAAGGTGGGGGAGCAAGCAGACATCATTAATCCATCCCGGTTCGTGCTTGCTTATCTACCGGAATACGCCATGTCACTACTTTAATGAAACGCGTTCCAATAAGGTAGCCATAAATATCAATATATCAAATCGTTATATGGCGTTTCACCAACCGAAAATGTCCATTATACCTAAAATCAGGGAATTACGGGCAAAAAGAAAGCGGACAAACCGATTTTTCAACCAATTTGTCCGCTTTGGCTCCCCCTCGGGGACTTGAACCCAGGACCCCCTGATTAACAGTCAGGTGCTCTAACCAACTGAGCTAAGGAGGAATATTTCACCCATCATTTGTAATGGGACTGCAAAGTTACGCTGATTTTTCGGAATTGCAAATTTTTTCTCGATTTTTTTGCCCTTCTTTTATCGGGTGTCGCCGCCAAATATTTGGGAGAATCAAGGATATTTGTTAAATTTGCCTTGTTATGGATGTGGAATTTCTATCAAGGATGATAGGGGAGTTAATCCTCGACAATAGTTCCCTCGCTCTTCCCGGGCTTGGGACTTTTGAGGTTGAGGAGATGCCGGCGTCTTTCTCCGACCGCGGGTATACAGTTAATCCTCCATACCGCCGGCTGTCGTTCACCGGGCGCGAGACCGGCGATAACTTGTTGCCGCAGTTGTATGCGAGCTGGAACCATATCCAGACCGATGAGGCCGCGGCGATAATCGGGGCGTTCTTGGGTAATCTGAAGGAGACGCTGCAGCGAGACAAGTCGGTGGAGTTGCCCGGTTTGGGCCGCTTGAGGGCTACGCGCGAGAATCATTTTTTCTTTGTGGCGGATGAAGATCTGGACATCTCGCCGGACGCCTGCGGCCTTGTGCCCGTGTCGCTTAAATCGCGCCGCAGTGCAACTTTGCCCGACGTCCCCGTCACGCCAACCCCTCCCGCCGCCCCCGAAACTCCCGTTTTTGGGAGCGAAACGGCCGATATTCCTCCCGCCGCCCACGAAACTCCCGTTCTTGGGAGCGAAACGACCGATATTTCTCCCGCCGCCCCCGAACCCACCGTTCTCGGGAGCGAAACGGCCGATATTTCTCCCGCCGCCCCCGAACCCACAGCCCCCGGGAGCGAAACGACCGATATTCCTCCCGCCGCCCCCGAAACTCCCGTTCTTGGGAGCGAAACGGCCGATATTTCTCCCGCTGCCCCCGAACTCACAGCCCCCGGGAGCGAAACGGCCGATTTCATCCCCGAAATCTCCGATGCCCCCGCGGCTCGCCCTGCAAAAACGCACACCATCTCCCGCCCCCTCCCTAAGGCGCTTCGCTGGACGCTGGGTACGATAGGCGTGGCTGCGGCCCTGCTGCTGGCCTTCGTGCTGGCATCCCGCCTGGCGCCTGGTTCCACGGACTGGCTGCTCTACACTCCCGAAGAATTAGCCATTATCAATACTCCCGAAGATGGATCTGGTTTACCCTTATAATATCGCCCCCCTCGCATCGGTCAACAAGGGCACCCGGGAGATGCTCCCGGTGGTCGAGCCCACGGGCACCGTGGTCGGAAGGGCTTCCAGGTCCACCTGCCATAACGGTTCGCATTTCCTGCACCCGGTTGTGCACCTGCATATTATAAGCCGCTTCGGCCAGATTTACCTCCAGCGCCGTTCAGAGTCAAAGGCACTGTACCCTCTTCACTGGGATTTTGCCGTAGGCGGTCATGTTACCTACGGAGAATATCTACGCGAAACCCTTTTCCGCGAGGCGGGCGAGGAACTCGGCTTCTTCGATTTCAACCCGGTGCTGCTGGCTACCTACGTTTACGAATCGTCAAACGAAAGGGAACTTGTGAATACCTTTGCGACCGTCGGCAGCTTCAATTTGAAGCCCGACGGTAATGAGGTGTGCGACGGCCGCTGGTGGACACTCCCCGAGCTTGAAGACGCCTTTGGAAAAGACATTCTGACTCCCAATTTCGAATACGAATTCCCCAAGATAAAGCAAAGTCTGTTAGCCCTTCTCTGACATGGATCCGCTGAGTAAATTCATTCAAGACCAACTGTCGGTGTGGCCGTTGGCCGCCGCCAATTTCCGTGCCCTCAA
>JAGAAY010000031.1 GCA_017615065.1 Bacteroidales bacterium
CCATTTTCCTCGCGCACGGAACCGCCGCGGGCCAGGATGTTCTTTTCTGCAAGGACCACGGTGCGCTCGATGATGTCCTCTATGGATGCATCCGGCATATCGTAACGGGTTACGTTGATGTAGCGGTCGTTGAAGGGTTTGGTCCAGTGGGGGAACTCGGCCGGCATGGCGCGGTCCAGCGGTACGCTTTCCACGCCGTTGATTACGCCAAGAAGCCCGCAGATTGTAGCGGTCTGGTTGTCGCAGTCAAAGCCCAGGGCGCAGCCTATGAGGAGAGTCTTCTCTATGTCTCCGTCTCCATACAGGAGAGCCAGAATGCCCAGGGCTCCGTTGAGGTCCGCGTTCCAGATGCTTTTGGTTATGTCCGGCTCATTCACGTAGAGCTCATCGGCGATAACCTTGCGGGAAGCTTTCCAATCGTCCGGATTCTTCCGCCAGAGCTCGAGGCACTCGTCAATCACGTGGCGGAAGCGGTCCTTCTTAGGCAGATACTCCTTTGCGTGCTTCACTAAAGTAGGGATGTCGCTCTCAAAAAAGGCCTCCGAATACATCGCACCGTACACCACCGTGGGGGAGACGGCCCAGTCGTCCGAGGTTATGCGGGCTGCCCAGTCGGAGATGCCGGCGGCATATGCCGGCATGCTGGGAGCGGTATAGGCCCAAATCTCGTTGATGAGCTGGGGGTCGATCTGGAACCAGTGGGGGTTGTACTCCTTCTTGCCGGTGTAGGGGGGAGTGAAGCCATAGTGCATGAGGCCGAGGGCGGCGCGGTTTGCGAGCCACACCCTGTCGCGGATGTGATACATCCAGCCTTCCTTCACCTGGGCGTACGTAGGATCCACGCCGTACTTCTCCATCATCATCAGATAGAGATACTCCACATCCGTGTCGTCATCGGAGAAAGCTCCGTCCACGGCGGTCATCTTGCGTATGGCCTTGTTGAAAACGAAGGGGCCTTCGCCGGGCTCGTCCACGAACTTGTTTTCATACTCGAGTCCGTAGATGTTGCCGACCATCTGGCCTATCCAAGCACCTGCTATCTTGTCCTTAAGCTGCGTGCGGGTAATCTCCACCGGCTTCCGGGCGCATGACGCTGCCAGAAGAAGTATGGCCGCTATGAGGGAGAGTCTTTTCATGATAATCAATAACCGGGGTTCTGTGGTTTAAGATTCGGATTGTTGGCCATCTTGGCAGAGGGGAGGGGAAGAAGCTTCATATACTCCTGCCCGGCCGGCTTGCCCCACCAGGGGTCAAGATATTTGCCGAAACGGATGAGATCCTGGCGGGCCCAGCCTTCAAGGGCCAGTTCGTGACAGCGCTCCAGATACAGATTGTCAAGAGTAAGGTCTCCGGCAGTCAGCGGAGTCAGGCCGGCACGCGTGCGGATCTGCTTGAATTCCGGCAAGGCGGCAGCCACATCGGCCTTGTTCTGGCGCACCAGCGCCTCTACGTACATAAGAATGACGTCGGCATAACGGAAAACGTGGAAGTCATTCTCCATGCTGGTCTGGTCGCTTTCCAGGAGCCCGTCGGTCTGGTATTCCCATTTTCCAAGACGTGCGCCCTGTACCGAAGAGCGCCTTCCGCTTCCGTAGGTGTACCCGGCCATGGTCTCATCGATGATGTAGTCGAATTCATCGGTAACCACCTCGGTCTTGGGATCCTTCACAACGACATGCAGCGGCTGACCGGACTTGTCGTACTGCTGGCCATAGAGCCAGGTTGCCGGCTTGCGGGTATCGGCGGGATCGTATGATGCCAGGAAGTCCGGCTGGCCGATGAATCCGTCCCAGGGCGATTTGCTGATGCCGTATGTCGGGGCAAGATAACCGTCCAGGGTGAGCACGAACAATACGAAGGAGTTATGGTCGCTCTCTGTATAAACGGTGCTGTAGGGAATGGAGAAGATGGCTTCGGGTGAACCTTCATTGTGCACGCTGAAGTTGTCCTTGTAATTTCCGCAGAGGGAATACTTGGAGGAATCCATTACCAGCTTGCATGCGGCTTCGGCTTCGGCCCATTTTTCGGTTCCAATCCACTCTTTAGCGTTGAGGTAGAGTTTGGCGAGAAGGGTGTTGGCCATGCCCTGGGTGACCCTGCCGTAGTACATCTGCGAGTTGTCGTCACTCAGCGCACTGCGATAGTTCAGGATTTCCTGCTCGATAAAGGCGAAAACCTCGGCGCGCGACTTCATCTTGGGGTACCCCTTGTCTTCCTTGGAGATGGTGAAGGGGACATCTCCCCAGCAGTCAATGGCCAGGAAATAATAAAATGCCCGTATCAAATGCATTTCCGCCATCACTTTATCCTTGCCTTCGAAGTTGGAACCCCTGTGCTCCATCTCGTACAGAATGTCGTTGCATGCGGCAATACCGTTGAAACAGTACTCCCAGGAGCGCTCGATAAGCTCGTTGTTTTCGAGGATCTTGTGGGTTTGCAACTGTCTGTAGCGATCCTGTGCCCATTCGCCTACCGAATTCTGGGTTACGACCACCTCGTTGCTCAATTGCAGGTTCATCGTCCAGATGCTCTGCTCTCCGCCCCAGGCCTGGAGCGTGGTGTATGCACGTGCAGAGTAGATGGATAGG
>JAGAAY010000032.1 GCA_017615065.1 Bacteroidales bacterium
ATGATCGACGACGCAGCAGAGGTCCTCAAGGATATGGCCCGCAGCGGCCGCAAGGTCCTCTTCGTCGCCACCAAGAAACAGGCTAAGGACGTGGTTGCAGAGAAAGCTGCAGCAGTCAACATGCCGTTCGTGACCGAGCGCTGGCCCGGTGGAATGCTCACAAACTTCCCCACCATCCGCAAGGCCGTCAAGAAAATGAACACCATCGACAAAATGAAGGAAGATGGTACGTTCGAGAAGCTCGCAAAGCGTGAACGCCTCCAGGTAGAACGCCAGCGTGCAAAGCTGGAGAAGAACCTCGGTTCCATCAGGGACATGTCCCGTCTCCCCAGCGCCCTCTTCGTCGTAGACGTCCAGAAAGAGGCAAACGCCGTCAAGGAAGCTGCCCGTCTGAACATTCCGGTGATCGCTATGGTTGACACTTGTTGCGATCCCACCCCCATTGATTACGTGATCCCGGCCAACGACGATGCGACAAAGTCCATCGAACTTATCATGGACGTAATGTGCAAGGCTATCGAGGAAGGCCTTTCCGAGCGCAAGCTTGAGAAGGAAAAAGAGGCTGCAGAAGCTCCCGAAGCAACCGCCGCGGAAGCCCCCGCACCCGCAAAACGCCTCCGTGCCCGCCGCACAGCTGCCCCCAAGGCAGAAGAAGCTCCCGTAGCAGAAGCACCTGCAGAGAAAGAGTAATCATTAACCGTTAAAAAAAGAGAACTATGGCAATCGCATTAGCAGACATCAAAAAGCTGCGCGACATGACCAGCGCCGGCATGATGGATTGCAAGAAGGCCCTCGAAGAGGCCGAAGGCGACTTCAAGCGCGCCGTCGAAATCCTTCGCGAGAAAGGTAAATCCACCCTCGCAAAGCGTGGTGACAACGAGACTACCCAGGGTGCAGTGCTCAGCCGTGTAAACGGTGGCAAGGCAGTCCTTGTATGCCTCGGCTGCGAAACCGACTTCGTGGCGGCAACGCCCGATTTCAAGAAGCTCGCAGGCGCCATCGCAGATGCAGCCATCGCCGAGTTCCCCGCAGACCTTGCAGCCCTCAAGGCTGTTAAGGGTGCCGACGGTTACACTCTGGACGAAGACATCACCAACCAGGCCGGTAAGACCGGCGAGAAGCACGTCCTCGCATACTATGGCGCCCTCGAGGCTCCTTTCGTGAGCGAGTACGTTCACTTCAACGGCAAGCTGGGCGCCATCGTGGCATTCAGCAAGGTGGTTCCCAATGAAATCGCCCGCGGTATCGCAATGCAGGTAGCGTCCATGAATCCTGTGGCAGTTGACGCCGCTTCCGTACCCGCAGAGGTGCTGGAGTCCGAGCGCACAGTTGCCATCCAGAAGACAAAGGACGAACAGGTGCAGAAAGCAGTTGACGCCGCTCTGAAGAAGGTTGGCATCAACCCTGCACATGTCGACAGCGAAGACCACATCGAGTCCAACACCGCCAAGGGTTGGCTCACTCCCGAGCAGGCTGCGCAGGCCCGCCAGATCATCGCCGAAGTTGGCGCCGCCAAGGCTGCCTCCCTCCCCGAGCAGATGATTATGGGTATCGTGAACGGCCGTATCCAGAAGTTCCTCAAGGAGAACACCCTCGAGGAGCAGGAATACCAGCTCTCCGACAACAAGGAGACCGTAAAGGCCGCCCTCGCTGCAGTAGACAAAGAGGCCAAAGTACTTGCCTTCAAGCGCTTCTCCCTCTCTGACTAATTACATCGCATCGCCGATAACGGAGCCGCAGACGTTTCGCGTTTGCGGCTCTTTTTTGTGGCGCGGGGGCTGTGTGGCTTGCTGGCGGCCAACGGGTTGATATTCAACGAATTCATGGTCTGCCGGTGCAAATATTTTTGCACCGGGAAACGCGTATCTTTCAGTGGCTCAGTGGATTGGCCGCCAGACATAATGCCGAGGAGTGACGAGAGAATGGAGAAGTTGTGATTATATGAAGGGGATCTTCTCCAATTACTCATGCTGGAAGACACATTTTGGAGATGTTCATGCCCCTGAAGTTGCAACTTCTCCATTCCCTGCCCAAAGAGGCCTGTTTGTGGCATGGGCAAAGAAGGTGTTCTTTACGAGATGATGGTGAGGGTGGTGAGGCCGCTGCGCTCGCCTGCGACGTAGCAGGATTCTTCGGAGGAGCCGTTGCGGCGGAAGTGGTCCATGTACAGTGGTCGGCCGAGTTGGATCAGTTTGCAGACGAAGCTGTCTCCGGGACGAAGGCTGGAGTTCAAGCGATTCGACAAGCACAACGCTGTATTTCCTGGCCTGCAAGTGGATATGGCATATCGCTTAAATTACTTTGACTCTTCTAACAATTGATATTAAAAGATAACTTGTCTCTCTTCGGTCAAGGGCAATTATTGTGCTGGGCGATTTATCGTCCGGTAGTATTTTTTGTAAGAATTATTCACTATATTTGTCCTTTGCAGGGCCTTCAAAAGCCCATGTGACATAGACAATTTAGCGTTTGCAATTTGCTCTGACCGAGTAGGAACGTAGGAAATTTCTAATTGAGGAATCAGCGCAAGTCGTAAACGCCCGCAATAGATACCTTCGGGTATTCGCGGGCGTGACTTGTTTCCTCATGGTTTCCTACGACCACTACCGGACGAGCCTCGCCCGCGTTTTTTGTGTGCATTGAAACCAATACTATGATAGAATCAACCAGCCAAAACCATCGAGCCCGTTTAGACATAATTGTCCAAACGTCCTATAGAATAGTTTGTCAAAAAGTGGCAGCCGGAAGTATTTCAATTTATAATGAGGCTTCGCTCCAATTGCATCTCGGAACAATTCTTAAAGAGTTGGGCCAACTATATGAATTTTCCAAATCAGAACGGTTTGTTATTGAGTTGGAAAGGCGTTTTGAAAATATTTATACGGCAAAATCAAATGGCGACGCCCGTTGCGATATCTCTGCAGCATTCTTTGAAGATAATATATTACTGGCGCAGGCCTTTATAGAATTGAAGTATTTCAAAAAGTCTGACACACCGAATTCAGCAGAGGCGACAAAGGATAACAGATACGGTCTTTTCATGGATATGGAGAATTTGGAACAGTATAGAAACAAAGAGGAACCGAAAGAAGGAGCAACTCTTTGTTACGAAATCGCAATTGCACAGAATAGCACTTATGCAAATCCAAATTCTCGTTCTCTGTTAAACACGGGGAATGGAATAATGACTAATGTCTCAAAAAACTCGGAAGGGGTAATTACATATGCGAGTAGAAGGGATGTTTGCTTAAAAGGTAACTATATGTTTGAATGGACCTCTTATAGAGATGATTTAAACTGTCTTATTATCAATATGCAATAACAATATTGTTGTAACAGATGAAAAAGTATTTGTCAGCCTTAGCATCCCTTGTTCTACTGTTTGCATGTACACCCGAAGAAAACAAACCGTCCGGATCAGATGAACCAGGAGGCGGAAGTAAAACCATACATGTGACTGGCATATCGCTTGACAATCCATCGGCCACCCTAAAAGAGGGCGAGACCATTGTGCTTGTGGCGACGGTCACGCCGGACAATGCGACAAACAAGGCTATTACATGGTCCAGCAGTAGCGACGCCGTTGCTACTGTAGATAACAACGGTAAGGTAACAGGAGTTAAAGCAGGCAGTGCAACTATTACCGCAACTACGGAAGGTGGCGGAAAGAAGGCAACCTGTGCTCTCAGCGTTGAGGCTAATCTGGCACCGTCGGTGACTGTCGAGGCAAATCACGTATCTGCTATAAGCGCGGTACTGGCAGGGAAGGCTAATCTTGGCTCAACTGTCGCATCTGACCTTAAAGTGGGTTTCCAGTATTCAAAGTCTGCAGGAATCCTTCCGTCCAACTCCACCACTGTGGAGGCAATGGATGCCGATGCAAACTATAACTACACGACATCTATCACGGGGCTTGACCCCGCAACCTCCTACTATTACCGCAGTTTTGTCCGCCAGAACGGCCAGGACACCTACGGCGAGACTAAGTCCTTTGCTACAAAGGATGTGGCATCGCTGCTGGAAACAAGAGACGCAAGCGGGATAGAAGCTACAAAGGCCACGTTGAATGCCAAACTGGATTTGACGGATGTCCAGTACAAAAGTCTGGCCTATGGTTTCCTTTGGGGTAGTTCCGAGTCTGCCTTGAACACGGATTTCAAGTGTACGGAGATAAAGGACAATGCCATTGCGGCATCCCTGACAAATCTTTCCCACAATACACCGTACTGGTACAAAGCCTACGTAAAGCTGGACAGTCAGATCTTCTACGGTGAGGTTAAGACTTTTACAACTGATGTTGTTCCTGTTGAAAGCGTGTCACTTGACAAAACGGAATACACCTTCCATACCATTGGAAACACGCTTTCGCTGAAGGCGATCATCCTGCCCTATGACGCAGCCGATACAGGCGTGGAATGGTCATCAGACAAGGAAGACGTGGCAACCGTAGATGCCAGTGGTAAAGTAACGGCCAAAGGAAACGGAACGGCCACGATAACGGTAACGGTAACAACCAAAGACCAGGGAAAGACGGCTACCTGCGCCATAACCGTTGCCCAATATGTAACGGGGATAACGCTTAGTAGTACATCCATGACACTGAATGAAGGTCAGGAGCAGACTCTTACAGCGACCATCAATCCAAATAGCGCCGCAGACAAATCGCTGAAATGGACATCTTCCGACGAAGGCGTTGCAGCAGTGGACCAGACAGGCAAGGTGACGGCAGTATCCAAAGGTTCGGCAACTATTAAGGCAATAGCCAACGATGGCAGCGGAGTGTCCGCATTCTGTGCTGTCAGTGTAAAACATACTGCCGTGGCGGTGGATCTGGGGTTGAGCGTGAAGTGGAGTTCGATGAATCTTGGCGCGACGTCTCCAACAGGTTATGGGGATTATTTCGCCTGGGGAGAAACCTCGCCCAAGGACAATTACAATTGGGCGACATACAAATGGTCCGTCGGTTCGTCATCAACCCTCACGCGGTACAATAACAGCAGCAATTACGGTAATGTGGACAATAAGACGGAGTTCAAGGACTACAATTACGAGGATGATGCTGCAAGGCAAGCCCTCGGGGGTAAGTGGCGCATACCCACCCGTGCGGAGTGGACGGAACTCAAAGAACAATGTTCTTGGACCTGGACAACTCAGAACGGAGTGGACGGGAGTTTGGTCACCAGCAAAATCAACGGCAATAGCATCTTCCTTCCCGCCGCCGGCTCCCGATACGGCACTGATCTTCGCGATGTCGGGGCCTACGGCAACTACTGGTCCTCTTCCCTCCTTATGGACCACCCGCTCATAGCGAGCTACGTGTTATTCGGTTCCGGCGGTTTCTGCTATTACATGAGCGAGTTAGACGTCAGCCGTTGCTACGGATTCTCTGTCCGTCCCGTTTCAGAATAATGTAGGGCCTGGCGAAAGCCGGCCCGACAGCGGTCTGCTAGATATTAAAAATTTATAACGCCAAGATACAAGGTTAACATATTATATTATTTTTTTATGGAAAAGCATCTCATAGGTTTTGTTACAAAGAACGGAAGTAAGCACCTGGGGTATTATACTCCGATTATCAACCCTTGCGCTGATTATAGGGAGGCCGACAGCATCGTAAAAATGTATACAGATGAGTATGGCAAAGAATACAAGGATGTTAAAGAAGAAGTTCATGTCAACATCTTCCCGTTATACTTCTGTGACAAAGAATCGGAAGACTATAAATTACTGCCAGCTCCGCATACTACCACTATTGCCGAAAGAATGGCCCATTTATTCTCTGAGGATCTGATTACCGAAGATAATAGCATTCGCATGACATATCTGTGGATGATTCGTGAATGGTTGTATTTGAATGCAGATTGTTCACAGCCTGTGTTTATTGACAAAGATTACACAATTCATTCAGAAGGATTCATCAAGATAAAGGATGATGTGAAAGAGCATATCCCAGATTACATTAATATCAAGAGCGATAGCTAACAATTATGAGAGCCGAGTTCATCAATGGCATTTTTTCTATTGGGGCAGCAGCGATTGCCTTTGCTGGGGGCCAAACGACAGTCGTTCCTACTTTTGGGGTATGGTAATCAGTGGCTCTCCAAGGGCGCAGGAGATTTCAGCGATTGAGCGGAGGGTGAGGTTGGGGAAGCCGGTGGTCCAGCGGGAGATGACGGCTTCGCTTCTGCCCATTTTTCGGGCAAGGTCCCGTTGGGTCATGTGCTTTTCTTTTAGAATAGCATCAATCCTGGCAATGATTTCTGCCGATAGCTGTACCTCGGTCATGATTTCCTGAGGTACAGCTGCAACTTTCTTGTCGAACCATTCTTGTTTGTTTCGCATGGGTGTTATATTTCAAATGTTACATCATCGACACCTGTAAGATCCTTTTCTTGTATGCTCACAAACCCATTTTCAATACTTTCGTTAAGAATCTTTTCAAATCTTTGAAGGTCCATAACGTATCCATATAGTTTGGGATCCTGTTCATATGAATCACAGGTCTTAATACCGCCGTTTCCTAAAATTACAATTTGTTCGGACAGGCGCAGGCAATATAACCGAAGTTTTCCCCCTTCAATTGGAATTGCAGCTACGCTATCATTCATTTTTCCCTCCGGACGGAAGAATCGCTCCAACGCACCAAGGCGCAGTATTGACTGTAATGCGGCAATAATGCGTTGATAGTCTCGGTTGTAAGTGGCGTTCATCTCAAACTCATACACAAATTTCTCAAATTCGGTTGTCCCATCCATTTCAAAGCTGATTGAATACAAACTAGTCTTGTCCGACTGTTTAATGATATCCAATGTCGTCTTCTTTTTCATACCATGCAAAGATAATTAAAGTTTAACATATATGCTAATTTTTGTAAATAGTAACTATTTATTTTGACAAGATATGTTTATTTATCCGTGTACCACAAATTTTACACGGATATTTTCAAAATAGGCAATTCGCTGTTCTCCAGAGCCATTTTTTATGAAAGGAATGTTTCATATAGGGCGATTTTTCTCCATTTTTACGCATTCTGTTTTTGGCCCCTTCTTAATGTGTTGAAAAACAATCAGTTCGAAGAATACCATTTCAAATACTGGAAACGGAAAAGGGAGTAAAGAGTATTTGACGGGAGCGGGGGTTTTGTTATATTTGTGCTTGTAAACCTAAATCGACCACATATGAGAATCAAAACTATCATCGCGGCGGCGCTGCTGAGCGTTATCGTCTGCACGGCTGCATCGGCACAGGCTCCGGCGTACAGGGAGCAGGGATATAAGGGAAGTGCGGGATTGAGCGTGACACTTATTTATCCTCAGATAGAGACGACGCACGGATATATGATAAATACCAATCACTTTATCGGAGGAGGCGCATCATTTTTTTGGTTGCCCGGATTATTACTGGCAAGAGAATTTATTGATTATCAGTGGTTTTTCAAAGATGCCGAAAACACACCTATGGTCGGATGCCAGTTAGGGATGATGCAGGTTGAAGATAACTTTATTACTATCGAGCCGCGATTTGGATGGAACTGGGCTCTGAAAGACAATCTGGGTATCACGGCTTCGGGTGGACTGTTTTTGGGACGGAGCGACAAACAACTCGTGTTTGTCCCTGCAATCCATGCGTGTTTAGAGTTCTAGAACTTATATAATAAGAAAATGTCGCGTGCATCTCTGCAGGCGACATTTCCGTTCTAACCTAAAACTTAACCTATGAAAAAACTATTCGCAAGTACTTACTGCGAATTCTGTGCCATAGCGTTAAGTTCTTCATCAGGTTTTATGGTAATTATGCGAATTGGCTGAAGGGGCATGTCGCGGCGATTGGTTTGGGCCGAGGCAATTCTGTCGATAACGTTCAGTCCAGCAACGGTTTCGCCAAAGACGGTGTACTCGCCGTCCAGGTGGGTGCAGGCATCGGGATTCTGCACCAGATAGAACTGGGAGCCGGACGATTCCTTCATGGGGTTGGCCATGTCGCCTTTGCGGGCTGCGGCCAACGCGCCTTTCTTGTGCCGATGCAGGGGTTCGCCGTTTCCGTCCCTCATTTCCGCCGGAACGTTATAGCCAGGGCCGCCGTTGCCGTAGCGTTCTACCAGAGAGGTATCGCGCGTGAACGGATCTCCGCCCTGAATCATGAAGTTGTTGATTACACGGTGGAACAGCAGGCTGTCGTAATAGCCGGCCACTGCGAGCTTTTCGAAATTATCCCTGTGGCGCGGTGTGTCCTTATACAGCTTCACCTTGATGGTGCCCATGCTGGTGACGATATCGAACACCGGCTCCTCTGGCAGCGAGGCAATAATCTCAGAAGCCTTCTTCTCCTTCTGGGGATTGATCTTGGCGGCCGATACCTCCGCCTCAGCCTTTGCCAGTGAATCTGCCAGGGCAGCTTCCCTTTCCGCCTCCTTACGCGCAGCCGAATTGCCGCAAGATGTTGCCGCAACAAGCGCTATCGCAATGTATAACAGTGTCTTTTTCATCTATTTGCAATTTTTGCAAAGATAATGATTATTCTAATAATCTCAAAAATGCACAAGGTCGGACGAAATGGCCGGGACCTTGTGCGGAAAACGGGCATACACGGCCTGCAGTGCACAAGGTCCCCCGCAAAGAATCCGACCTTGTGCAATATCCGATAAAAATGCGTACTTTTGTAAGCTATGACTATTGAAGAAGATATCAGGCAGGTGCCGGTGCTGCTTGTTACCGGTTACCTGGGGAGCGGAAAGACAACACTCCTTAACAGGATTTTGTCCAACAGGAAGGGAATAAAATTCGCCGTGATTGTGAACGACATCGGCGAAGTTAATATAGATGCCGATCTTATCGAGAAAGGCGGCATCGTGGGCAAGACGGACGATTCGCTGGTGGCCCTCCAGAACGGGTGCATATGCTGCACGCTGAAGATGGACCTGGTGGCGCAGATTTCGGAGCTCACATCGTCACGCAAGTTCGATTACATCGTGATCGAGGCAAGCGGAATCTGCGAGCCGGAGCCTATCGCCCAGACAATCTGCACGATTCCGCAGATGGGGCCGCAGTATGTGAAGGGAGCAATTCCGTACATCGACAATATTGTAACCGTGGTGGACGCCCTTCGCATGAAGGACGAGTTTGAAAACGGCGGTGCCCTGGAGCGCGACAATATCGAGGACGACGACCTTGAGCGGCTGGTTATCGAGCAGCTGGAATTCTGCAACACCGTGCTGCTGAACAAGGCCAGCGAGGTTAGTGAGGCCGATTTGGGCAAGCTCCGCAGCATCGTGGCGGCAATCAACCCGGGCGCACGCATCCTGCAGTGCGATTATGGCGATATCGACCTGGATGAAATAATCTATACCGGAGCGTTCGACTATTTCACCGTGTCCGGTTCGGCCGCCTGGGTGGCTGGCGTGGAAGGGGATGTCGATGACGATGACGACGATGACGACCACGATCACGATCACGATCACGATCATGAGGGTCATCACCACCATCATCACGAGCACGAAGGGGAGGGCGAGGCGCTGGAATACGGCATCGACACATTCGTATACTACAGGCGCAAGCCGCTGGATCTGAACAAGTTCGACAGGATGGTGTACAAGAGCTGGCCAACGAACGTAATCCGCGCCAAGGGCCTCTGCTACTTCTCCAACAATACGGATAAGGCATATCTCTTCGAACAGGCCGGAAGGCAGAAGACCGTGCGCGATGCCGGGCAGTGGTACGCCACAATGCCGCCGGATGAGCTTGCCGATATGATGGCGCGCACGCCCCAGCTCCGCAGGGACTGGGACTCGGAGTACGGCGACAGGATGGAGAAGATCGTGTTCATCGGCCAAAAGATGGACCGCGCTGCGATAGAAGATCTTATGGACTCGTGTCTGGCAGACTGATATGGCAAGGAATCCTCTGAAACAACTGGCGGGCGAGACCGCGATTTACGGCCTCAGTTCCATTCTGGCAAGGGTGCTGAACTTCCTGTTCGTGCCCATTTACACCCGTATGCTCACGCAGGTTCAGTACGGCGTGGTTACGGAGTTCATGGCGTACATCGCCATTCTGCAGGTGGTGCTGGTGCTGGGCCTGGAAACGGGGTGTTTCCGCTTCGCCAACAAGGAGGGCGAAGACCCGGCAAAGGTGTATGCGAATGCGCTCACGGCGGTTTTTGGCCTGAACCTGGCTTTCCTGGCCGCGATGATTGCGTTTGCGGGACCCATTTCATCGGCCCTGGGGTATGAGGGATTCGGCTGCATTATCATCTATGTGGCCGGTATCCTGTTCTGCGACAGTATCACAGCAATTCTCTTCGCTAAATTGAGGCAGGAGCACAAGGCGGTGAAATTCGCGGTGTTAAAGACTGTGAAAATCCTCACGGAAACCCTGGCGAACCTGGCGCTGTTCTTCCTGTTCCCCGCATTTGCGGCGAAGCATCCAGGGGGGCTGTTGGAGCGTCTGCTGGTTTCCCCTACGCCGGAATACACATATCCCATTTTTGCGATTTTCCTGAGCTGCGTGCTGTGTCTGGCGCTTTTCGTGCCGGATATCCTGCACCTCAAGCTGAAGTTCGACTCCAAGCTCACGAAGCGCATGCTCCTGTACTCGCTGCCGCTCATGGTGGCGGCCCTGCCGGGAGTTGCGAACGACTTCCTGGACAGGGTGCTGTTCCGTTATTTCGATGTGAATTCCGAGGCATGGCGCGCTTCGCTGGGCGTTTATCAGGCAGCGGTGAAACTGGCGGTGATAATGAACCTGTTCATACAGATGTTCCGTTACGCGGCGGAGCCGTTCTTCTTCCAGCGTGCCCGGGACAAGAATTCCAAGGAGCTGTATGCCGTGGTGATGGAGTATTTCACTGCGTTCTGCGGGCTGGTGTTCCTGGGAGTTATCCTCTACATCGACATAATATCACTCTTCCTTGGTAAGAATTTCCGAATTGGCGTTGGAGTTGTGCCGATAATGCTCCTGAGCTACATGTTCCTGGGCATGCTGTTCAACGTGTCCATGTGGTATAAGCTCTCCGGGCGCACTTCAATGGCCATCTGGATTACCCTCTCCGGCCTGGTGGTGACGGCGGTGGTGAACATCGTCTTTATGCCCAAGTATTCCTACTGGGCATCGGCCTTCGGGCATCTGGCCAGCTATTTCACAATGCTGGTGATTTGTGTGCTGCTGGGCGCCAAATACAATCCCTACCCGTACAAATGGGGGCGCATCCTGCTCATTTTTGTGGCGATGGGGCTGATTTACGGCGCATCGGCACTCATGGGCGGAAGGTTCTTCTCCTCTCCCGGCATCCATTGGGCGCAGATGGGAATCAACACCGCACTGATTCTTGCCTATATCGCATTCTGCTGGTTCTTCCTGAAGGACCGAGGCCGTGAAGTATTGAAAACCAAAGCATAACCGTATATGAAACAACTCGCATTCCTTATTGCCGTAACAGCAATTCTGGCGTCCTGCCACAAGCCGGAGGCACAGCCGTTCAGCGTAATTCCCTTCCCCAACAGCGTGGAGATGGGCGAAGGCCAGTTCAAGGTGGCCGGGGCCGATATTTATGTCGATGAAGCCTTCTCCGAAGAGGCTCTCGCAGTAGTGGATCGTTTCGCAGATCAGATGGCTCTTGTGAGCGGCCGTCGCAACAAGATTTCACGTGCCGATAACGGCGCGAAGATCAAGGTTATCAAGAACGACAACCTTGGCGCCGAGGCTTATGCCCTTCGCGTTACGCCGGAAGATATCGTTGTCGACGCATCTGATCTGGCCGGTGTGCTCTATGCTTTCGAGACGCTGAAGCAGATGCTTCCGCCGGAGGTGTATGGCTCTTCCCGCGCCAAGGCCGACTGGGTGGTCCCCGCAGTGTCGATTGTGGATGAACCCCGCTTCGCGTATCGCGGCGCGCACTTGGATGTGGCGCGTCATTTCTTCGATGTGGACGAGGTAAAACGCTACATCGACATTATGGCCGCATACAAGCTTAACCGCTTCCATTTCCACCTTACCGACGACCAGGGCTGGAGGGTAGAGATCAAGGCCTATCCCAAGCTTACAGAAATCGGCGCATGGAGAGACGGAACCTGCATCCAGAAGGATTTTGAGTCCAACGACGGAATCCGTCACGGTGGTTTCTACACCCAGGAAGAGCTTCGCGACATCGTTGCTTATGCTGCGGAAAGGGGTATAACCGTAATCCCGGAAATCGACATGCCGGGTCATATGCTTGGCGCACTGGCTTCATATCCGGAGCTTGGATGCACAGGCGGCCCCTACAAGGTGAGAACCTGCTGGGGCATCTCCAAGGATATCCTATGCGCAGGCAACGAGGATGTGTACACATTCCTGGAGACTGTTCTCACGGAGCTTATGGATATTTTCCCCTCGGAGTATATCCATATCGGCGGAGATGAGTGCTTCGGGGGCCGCAGGGAGCGTGGGACGCCCGTGCCGTGGGACTCCTGCCCCAAGTGCAATGCCCTCATGAAGGAGCTTGGCATCAAGCCCGGTGTCGAGGCGAGGCATTATATTCAGAACTACTTCACCGCACGCATCCAGGACTTCCTCCTGCAGCACGGCCGCAAGGTTATCGGCTGGGATGAAATTTTGGAGGGCGACCTCAAACCCGGCGCTACCGTTATGTCATGGCGGGGAACGGAAGGCGGCGTGAAGGCTGCTGCTCAGGGTTTTGACGTGATTATGTCGCCTAACAAGTTCATGTATATCGACTATTACCAGAGCCAGGAGATAGACAAGGAACCGTTCTCCATCGGCGGACATCTGCCTCTTGAGAAGGTTTACAGTTATGAACCGTTCGAGGGTATGGAGCCGGGCTCCGAGGATCATATCCTGGGCGTGCAGGCTAATCTGTGGACGGAATACATCGCCACTCCGGAGCATCTTGAATACATGCTCCTGCCGCGTATGTGCGCGGAAAGCGAAGTGGCCTGGTGCGATTCCACGCGCAAGGATTTCACCCGCTTTGACGCATCCCTGGACCACGCCTTCCGCATGTTCGACGTGATGGGTTACAACTACAGCCTGGATATCCGCTGCCTCATCGGCATGGACAGGATACCGGCCCGCACGGCGGAGCAGCTGGAGGATTATATCACCAACGGGAAGAAATAATCAGTACAGGAGGAGCCCCAACACGGCCCCTCCTATTATTATAAGGATAGGGCTCACTTTACCCCAGTAGGAGGCGGCGAAGGCGGCGCCCAGGAGGCACCAGCTTTTCCAGTCCGGGAAGTTGTCGCTAACGAGCGTTATGCTTGGCGTGGCGCCCACCCAGGTGGTTTTTATGATGAGGATTATTGCCGCGGCCGCGATGAGTCCCACCACGCTGGGCTTGAGCCAGGACATTGTGCCTTCATAGAGTCTGCTGTTTTTGAACTTCTGGTAGAAGCGAACGATGAGCAGCATTATTATGAAGGAGGGGAGAATCAGGGCGATGCTGGCAGTGAGCGAGCCGCAGAAGCCCATCAGGGCGCTGCCGGTTGCGTTGTACAGGACGTCGTAGCCAACATAGGTGGCGCTGTTTATTCCTATCGGCCCGGGGGTCATCTGGGAAACGGCAACTATATCGGTAAACGTGCTTTCGCTGATCCAGGGGTGCTCAACCACCACCTGGTTCTGGATGAGCGACAGCATGGCATATCCTCCGCCGATGGTGAAGGCGCCGATGACCAGGAAAGTCCAGGCCAGCTGGGCAAGGAGCATCAGCGTTTCCATAGGCTGTATCGGCTTATGCTGAATCCAAGAATCAGGACGCAGAGGATGATATATACCGGCGAGACGTTGAGGAAGGCCACCAGGACCAGCGACACCACGGCCAGGAGCCAGTGATACCACTTTTTGCAGCTCTTCCGGGCCATATTCACCATCGGCACAAGAATAAGGGCGATGACAACGGGGCGGATTCCCTTGAACGCGCGCTCCACCCAGGGATTGTCCTTGAATGCGGTGAAGAACATGGCTATGGCCAGGATGATGAGGAATGACGGCAGAATGCTGCCAAGCGTTGCGGCGATGCTGCCCTTTACGCCCCTGAGCCGGTGTCCCGCGAAGATGCTGATGTTAACCGCCATTACTCCGGGGGCCGATTGGGACAGGGCGACAATATCCGGAAGTTCCTCGTCCGAGAGCCATCCTTTGCGCGACAATTCGCTCTGGATGACGGGTATCATGGCATATCCTCCGCCGATGGTGAAAGCACCGATCTTGGCGAAGGTGACGAATATCTGCCACAGTGATACCTTTTCTTTCATAGGGGCAAAGATAATGCTTAAAAAAACAAGAAAAAAGTTTGGAGGTAAAGAAAAAAAGTGTACCTTTGCAGTCCCGTTTGAAAAAACGGGCTTTTTTAAGGATCTTTGACAATACTGAAAGGCTAAAAGTACAAGCAAGTACCGAATAGTGTAACACTATTAACAATAAACGAGCGTCTATTCCTTAATAAGGAAATGTCACGGATCAGGCTAGCATTATAATTAATATACAATGAAGAGTTTGATCCTGGCTCAG
>JAGAAY010000033.1 GCA_017615065.1 Bacteroidales bacterium
CTTCCAGAATTCTCCTGCATGGAACCTGCATCCGCTGTGGTGCAAGAACCTTATAATCAGGGATATCACCGTTCGCAACCCGCACTACTCGGCAAATGGTGACGGCATCGACATCGACGGATGCGAGAATGTGATTCTCATAGATTCAAGCTTTGATGTGGGCGATGACGCCATCTGCATCAAGAGCGGAAAGGACGAGGACGGCCGCAGGCATGCGAAGACATGCCGCAACCTTATCATCGACAACTGCACGGTGTATCACGGTCACGGCGGATTCGTGATCGGCAGCGAGATGAGCGGGGGAGTGGAGAATATCCTGGTGAGCAACTGCCGGTTCCTGGGCACTGACGTGGGCCTCAGGTTCAAAAGCACCCGCGGCCGCGGAGGCCTGGTGAAGGACATCTGGTGCCGCGGAATCTACATGAAGGATATTGTTTCGTACGGAGTTATCTTCAATCTGTACTATGCTGGCGTGGCCGCATCGGATATGTCAAAAGACGCGCAGGAAGACCTGAAGCCGGTGGATGAAACCACGCCCGAGTTCCGCGACATTCATTTCAACGATATAGTATGCTCCGGAGCAAAGCAGGCAATCTACCTGAACGGCCTGCCGGAACTGCCGATAAGCGGCATCACCTTCAAGGACTGCGTGTTCAATGCCGACAAGCCGCAGGAGCTCCATTACACGAAGGATGTCACCTTCCAGAACGTTATTGTTAACGGCACCGCCCTATGATGAAAATAGATTTCTCCACTGCGCTACGCTCCGGTCGAAATGACAAAGTCTTGTCATTCCGAGCTTGTCGAGGAATCTCGTTCCTTGCCGTTGTTTGGATTCTCTGCAGCAGTTTCACCATCCATCTGATGGGGGACAGCACGATGGCGGAGAAGGACCTTCCCAAGGCAGGGGAGGAGCGCGGCTGGGGCATGATGTTCCAGAACTTCCTGGACGGCGGCGTGAAGGTGATCAATTACGCACGCAACGGCCAGAGCACCAAGAGTTTCATCAATCAGGGCCGATGGGGACAGGTATATGAGGCCATCGAGCCGGGGGATTATGTGTTCATCCAGTTCGGCCACAATGACTCGAAGGAGAGCGACCCGGCAAGATATGCCGATGCCTGGGGCGCATACCAGGACAACCTGCGCCAGTTCATCGACAAAACCCGTGAGAAGGGCGGAATTCCCGTTCTGCTCACCCCTGTTGCCCGCCGCTGGTTCAAGGAGAATGGCCTGGACCGCAATTGCCACAAGGATTATCCGGCTGCGATGAAGGCGGTGGCCGATGAGCAGGGAGTGGTGCTTCTGGACATGACAACCGCAACGCTGGACTGGCTGGAAAGCCTTGGCGACGAAGCCTCCAAGGCATATTTCATGATTTCTACCGGCAAGGACGACAACACGCACACCATCGCTAAAGGCGCCCGTAAGGTCACGGAAATCGCCTGCGGCCTCATCGAACAGCAGATTCCGGAAATCGCGGAGCATCTCCAGCGCTACGACATTGTGGTTTCTGCCGACGGACACGGCGATTACATGACCGTGCAGGAAGGCATCAACGCCTGCCCGGATTACAGCCACAGCGAGATTACCCGCGTGCTCATCCGCAGCGGCGTGTACAAAGAGGAAGTGGTTATCCCCCACAACAAGTTCCGTCTGTACATCAAGGGAGAGGACGCGGAGAATACTGTTATCACTTTCGACAAATATGCCAAGGCAACGTGGCCGGGCCGCGATTTCGTCATCGGCACATCGGGCAGCGCAACCATTTACATCCACTCAAGCTACGTCACTTTCGAAGACATCACCTTCGAGAACAGCGCGGGAGAGGGCAAGGATATCGCGCAGGCCGTGGCGGTTTTCACCGACGGGGATTTCCTCTTCTTCAACCGCTGCCGCTTCATCGGCAATCAGGATACCCTGTACACTTATGGCCGATATGGAAAGAACGGCGGAATCAAGCGCAATTACTACAAGGACTGCTACATCGAAGGAACTACCGATTTCATTTTCGGCCCCAGCATCTGCTTCTTCGAGAACTGCCACATCCATTCCAAGAAGAACAGCTATGTGACGGCGGCATCGACACTCCAGGGGCAGAAGTATGGCTATGTGTTCTGGAATTGCAGGCTGACGGCCGATGACGGCATCGACAAATGCTATCTGGGAAGGCCCTGGGGCGCATATGCGAAGACGGTTTTCATTAACTGCGAGCTCGGGGAGCACATCCTCCCTGAAGGCTGGCACGACTGGGAAAAGCCCGGCAAACCCAATACGAAAAAGAACTCCTATTATGCCGATTACGGCAGCACCGGGCCGGGCGCAAGAGGGCCCCGCGTGAAATGGGCGCATACACTGAAGGCGCGCGACCTCAAGAACTATACTTTCGAAAAAGTGATGTTCCAGAAGAAGGACGGAATCATTTGGAACCCTTACGACAACCGATGAGAAAAGGTATCATAATACTGCTCGCAGCCTTGACCGCATGCACGGCCAAGGCGCCGCTGTCTTTGCAGGTTGTGCGCAGCGAGATGCAGCGCAATCCGGCGGCAAGCTATATCGACGGGCAGGAAGGCAATCTGAAATGGAATTATACTACGGGTTTGGAGCTCAAGGCGATGCTTGACGCATATGAGATCTCTCCGCGCGCTTCGCTTGGTGGGGATGACAGTATTCTTCAGTACGTGGATGCCTGGTATGATGCCATCATCGACTCCACCGGTACCATATATAAGTATAAGCGCGCGAATTATTCGCAGGACCATATCTGCCCCGGGCGCACGCTGTTCCGGCTGTACGATGTAACCGGCAAGGAGAAGTACCGCATGGCGATGGATACGCTGTACAGGCAGATCCAGGAGCAGCCCCGCACCCCTGAAGGCGGTTTCTGGCACAAGCAGATCTATCCCAACCAGATGTGGCTGGACGGTCTGTACATGCTGGAGCCCTTCTACACGGAATATACGAACCGTTACGTCCAAGACAGCCTCAAAGCGGCGAATTATGCCGATATCGAGCATCAGTTCATGTTAATTGCAGAAAAGACCTTCGATCCATTTACGGGTCTTCTCCGCCATGCCTGGGATTCCTCCCGCGAGATGTTCTGGTGCGACAAAACCACTGGTCAGAGCGACCACGCATGGGGCCGCGCAATGGGCTGGTACACCATGGCTTTGGTCGATGTCATCGACCTTATGCCGGAATGCGAACAGCGCAACAACCTCATCGGCCTGCTCAACGGCGTAATGGATGCCGTGCGCTTAAGCGCCGATACCAAAACGGGCATGTGGTACCAGGTGCTGGACAGCCCGTACCGCGCCGGAAACTACCTTGAGGCCACCTGCAGCGCCATGTTCGTGTATGTGATGCTCAAGGGCACCCGTATGGGTATTCTGAAAGTGGTTAGCGCGCAGGAGGCGGAAAATGCATTTTCCAGCCTGCTCAAGAATTTTGTCCGTGTCGATGACGAAGGCCTCGTGAACCTGGACTACTGCTGCGAAGTAGCCGGCCTGGGCGGAAAGCAGAACCGCCGCGGCGACTACGACTATTACATTAACGAACCCGTCCGTTCAAATGATCCCAAGGGAATGGGACCCCTCATTTGGGCGGCACTTGAAATGGAAAACAGATGAAAAGATTGTTTTCGATACTCTGCCTTGCGGCACTGATGGCTTTCTCCTGCAACAACGGGGGCGACGAACCCAGTGGAAATACAACCCCCGGAGCTCCCGAGAACCTGGTGCTTCACAGCGCAACAACCACCTCGCTCACCTTCCAGTGGAAGCTTGTGACCGGTGCCGATTCATACAAATGGCGCCTGGTCAAAGGTAATGAAGAGATCCAGAGCGGAGTTGTGAAATCAAGGAATGTGGTGGTGGAAGGCCTTGAGCAGGAAACAGCCTACCGTTTCGGCGTGCGCAGCGTGGGGGCCGACGGAACCCTTTCCAAGGAAACAGTCATTGATGCAACTACGGAAAAGGAAACGCAGCCCGAGGAACCTCCGGTGAATCCAGAGGATCCTCCCGTAAATCCCGATCCAACCATTACCTATGCCGATTTCCTCATCCCCGAGGTTGAGGAGGCCGATGGCCTTGCGCGCGCATTCCCCGGCGCCGAAGGCGGCGGAATGTGGACAACCGGCGGCCGTGGCGGCTCGGTCTATCATGTGACTTCCCTTGAAGATACAAATACCCAGGGCACGCTCCGTTATGGCGTAGAAACCCTCTCCGGCCCCAGAATCATTGTGTTCGACGTGGCCGGCATCATCGAACTCCGGAGCCAGCTCCAGGTGAAGAAGGGCGATGTCTATATCGCGGGCCAGACCGCCCCCGGCGACGGAATCTGCCTCAAGAACTACACCTTCCGCATCAGCGCCAGCAACGTAATCGTCCGCTTCATCCGCTGCCGTATGGGCGACGAAAAGAAGACGGCCGATGACGCCATCCAGATTATGGATCATGACGGCGACAAGTTTACCAATATCATAATCGACCACTGCTCCGTGAGTTGGTGCACCGACGAGTGCGCATCGTTCTACGGCCAGAAGGACTTCTCTTTCCAGTGGAACATTGTCTCCGAAAGCCTTCGCAACTCCATTCATGACAAGGGCTCCCATGGCTACGGCGGCATCTGGGGCGGAACGAATTCCAGCTATCATCACAATCTGCTGGCCCACCACGACAGCCGCAACCCCCGTCTGGATCACGATTATGTCTCCTCCCAGAAGGGCCCCCTCCACATTTTCAACAATGTAGTGTACAACTGGAGCGGCAACACCTGCTACGGCGGCGAGAGTTCAAGCAATAACGGCAGCGACTACCGTAAATACAATTTCTTCAACAACTATTACAAGCCCGGTCCCGCCACTCCGTCCAGCCACATCTGGTTCCTGGAGCCCACAACATCCTGCAGCAACTGCGGCGGCACAATCCTTCCCGGGCACTTCTATATGGCCGGCAATGTGATGTACGGAAAGAGCTGGACCTCCAACAACTGGAGCACAAGCTCCGTCCATGCAAACCAGAGCGTCATCGACAAGATCAAGGTGTCCGAGCCGTACCATACTGATGAGTATCAGAGCGTGCACAGCGGAGAAGGCTGCCTGGAACCCGTGCTCAAATATGCCGGTGCCAGCTTTGTCCGTGACGCCATCGACACCAGGATTGCCGATGAAACCAGAAGGGGCACTTCCACCTATACAGGCAGCAACGGCTCCACCGGCGGACTTATCGACACCCAGGGCGATGTGGGCGGATGGCCCGAATACGGCTATACCGAGACTGTCCGCGATGCGGATATGGACGGTATGCCGGACTGGTTCGAGGAGCAGTGCGGCCTCAATAAATCGTCGGCCGCCGACGCATCGGCAAAAACCATCGACACCAAGGGAAGGTACACCAACCTTGAAATGTACCTCCATTATATAGTAAGGAATATAATTGCTGCTCAGAACGCAGACGCAAATTATACAAAACTATAATACCTATTAATTAACCAAAAACCAATTCCAATGAAAAGTTTGACAAAGAAACTTCTTCTTTCGTTAGCACTTTGCTTGGGAACGGCGGGTGCCCTTCTGGCACAGACCACCGTCAAGGGTGTCGTTACCGACCCCGAAGGACAGCCCCTCATGGGCGCTGTGGTCAAAGTGGAAGGCACTTCGACAGCCACGGTCACCGGCATTGACGGCGACTATGTGATTACCGTACCCTCCGGTGCAGCGAATCTGGTCTTCAACTTCATCGGATATGCCGATCAGGTGATTCCCGTAGGCGGGCGCAGCCAGATCGACGTTCAGATGTCGGAAGACACCAACTTCCTGGACGAAGTGGTTGTGGTGGGTTATGCCACCGTAAAGCGCCGCGACCTGCTGGGTTCGGTGTCGTCGGTTGGCAGCGACAAGCTGGTCGAACAGCCCGTCACCACAGTGAGCCAGGCCCTGTCCGGTAAGATGGCCGGTGTGTCTGTGGTCACCACCGAAGGCGACCCGGACGCCGACATCAAGATCCGCGTCCGCGGCGGTGGCTCCATCACCCAGGACAGCAGCCCTCTGTACATCGTGGACGGTTTCCCTGTGGAGTCCATCAACGACATCCCTTCGTCTGAAATCGCCTCCATCGACGTACTGAAGGACACCTATTCCACCGCTATCTACGGTTCACGCGGCGCTAACGGCGTTGTGATCGTAACCACCAAGAACGCGGAGAAAGGACAGAAAGTATCGGTGAAATTCAACACTTACTACGGCCTCAAGACCATGGCGAACAAGAACGCCATCGTGGCCATGGATCCGGAGAACTTCGTGAAGTTCCAGTATGAACTGGCGATGATCCGCGACAACGTGAGCTCCAACTACACTCCGTACTTCGGCTCATTCAGCGACATCGACCTGTATTCCGGTATCCGGGGCAACAACTGGGTGGATGCCGTTTTCGGCAACACCGGAAGCACATTCTCCACCGACCTGTCGGTTTCCGGCAGCGGAGAGAACTTCAACTGGACCCTGGGCTATGCCCATCTGGGCGACCAGGCCATCATGTCCGGTTCCAACTACACCCGTGACAACCTGAGCTTCAAGGGCCATTTCAAGACCTCGAAGACCACCTCCATCGACGCGAATCTCCGCTATTCACGCGTAAATGTGCGCGGCAGCGGCGCCAACGGCATCAACGATACCGGCACCACTTCCGGCAACGGCCGTCTCAAACATGCCGTTTCCTATGCTCCCATCCCCGTGGCTGCAACAATCCAGGGTGCCGATGAAGAGCAGGACTATGGCGACAACGCTCCGCCGCTGCAGAGCGTGGCCGACAATGATTCCCGCCGCATCCGCAGCACTTGGAACGCAAATGCCGCGTTCAACTGGAACATCATGGACAACCTCACCCTCAAGGTGGAAGGCGGCCTGGAGGACTACCGTCAGGGCGACGACCGTTTCTACGGTCTCACCACCTACTATGTGGCCCAGAACTCTACGGTGAAGAACACTCCTTCCAACCAGCACAAAGAGGCATTCCGCACCAGGTACCGCAATACCAACACCCTTACCTGGAATGTGTTCAAGGACGATGCCGACAAGAACCTGAGCATCCTCGTGGGCCAGGAATTCACTCTCACCAAGAGCAATACCCTCACCATGATGGTGGACGGCCTTCCCACGTTCTACGATTCAATGATGGCCTGGAACTTCATGGCCTCCGGCACACCGTCATCGACCAACAACTACTTCAACCCGGACGACAAGCTCCTTTCCTTCTTCGGCCGTGCAAATTACGACTTCAAGCATAAGTATTCGCTTGGCGTTACGCTGCGTGCCGACGGATCCTCCAAGTTCGCACGCGGAAACCGCTGGGGCTTCTTCCCTTCGGCAGCCGCATCATGGACTGTCTCCAACGAGGAATTCATGAAAGGAACCTCCAACTGGCTGGATCAGCTGAAGCTCCGTTACAGCTTCGGTACCGCCGGTAACAACAATATCCCTTCCGGCCAGCTGATGAAGACTTACGCTTCTTCCACTACATCCTGGCTCTCGATGGCTAACAACATCTTTACCGCCGGTAAGGTGATGAATAATCCGGACCTCACCTGGGAGACTTCCTACACCCACAACGTAGGTGTGGACTTCAGCCTGAACAAGGGCATGCTTTCCGGTAGCCTGGAAGTGTATCAGAACGATACGAAGGACCTCCTCATCAATTTCCCCATCCCCGGTTCCGGCTATGACAGCCAGTACCAGAATGTGGGTTCCACCCGCAACCGCGGTATCGAGCTCACCCTCAACGCCCCTCTGGTGCAGACCAAGGACTTCTCCCTGAACCTGAGCGGCAACATCGCCTACAACAAGAATATGGTTACCGACCTGGGCGGCCTTGAGTCCATCACGGCTCAGTCCTACTGGGCATCCACCGAAATCGGCGACGACTACATCGTCCAGGTGGGCCAGCCTCTCGGCAACATGTACGGCTATGTGAGCGACGGGTTCTATACCACCGACGACTTCACATGGAACGGCAGCACGTGGGTGCTCAACGACGGTGTGGTGGACTGCTCCTCCATCATCGGCGCTGCATACATGCGCCCCGGCGCTCCCAAGTACAAGGATATCGCCAAGAACGTGAAGACAACCGATAACGACGGCAACGAGGTATATACCACCGACGGCAAGGTTACCGTTGCCGACCGCACCGTCATCGGCAATGCCACTCCCGATTTCACCGGCGGTTTCTCGCTCAGCGCATACTTCAAGGGCTTTGACCTGGCGGCCAACTTCAACTACATGATCGGCAACCAGGTGTACAATGCCAACAAGATTGAATTCACCAGCTCGCGCAAGTTCTACAACCACAACCTGCTCAACAGCATGGACGTTGCCAACCGCTGGACCAACATCGACTGGGAAACCGGTGAATTCATCACTGACGCCACAACTCTCGAAACCGTGAATGCCGGCAAGACGATGTGGAATCCCGCAATCGCCAATGCAGTATTCAGCGACTGGGCGGTTGAGGATGCATCCTTCCTGCGCCTGCAGACTCTCACCCTGGGTTACACCCTTCCCGAGAAATACGTGGAAAAGGCACATCTGCGCCGCGCACGTATCTATGTCACCGGAACCAACCTCCTGTGCCTCACCAAGTACTCCGGCTATGATCCGGAAGTCGATACCCGCCGCGCCACTCCGCTGACCCCCGGCGTTGACTATTCCGCATATCCGAAGAGCATCGGTTTCGTGGCCGGTGTAAACCTCACCTTCTAAACCGACCGGAATATGAAAAAGACATTATACTATATTCTTTCTGCAGTTGCAGCGGTGTTTGTGGCATCTTCCTGTGAAAGCATTCTCGACAGCGAGTCTCCTTCCACATTCGATGCGGAAACCGTTTATTCCAACTACAATCTGGCGGAAAGCACAGTTTTCTCCATTTCCCAGTCCTTCGGCGAGACCAACTCCTACCGCGGACGTTATCTCCCCTGGATTGGCCTGAACAGCGACATCGAGTGGTACAACACGTTCAAGGCCACCGATGAAAAGTACCAGATCGCAGCGTACAGCCTCCTGCCCAACAACGGACAGCTGAACCTGGACAACGGTCCTTTTGCCAAGATGTACGAAGCCATCGAGCGTGCAAACCTGTGCATCGAAGGCCTCCGTACTTATGGCAAGCCCGAAGAGAATGCCGACATGGCATATCTCCTTGGCGAGGCCCTCACCCTGCGTGCTCTCCTCTATTATGACCTCACCAGGGCCTGGGGCGATGTCCCCGCAAGGTTCACTCCTGTGACCAGCGACGATATCTATGTGGCCAAGTCCAGCCGTGACGATATCTACAAGCAGATTCTGGCCGATCTGGACGAGGCCATCCCTTACCTCCCTTATCCCGGACAGAGCGCTGCTACATCCCGTACCGACCGCGTGAACAAGATGTTCGCGCAGGGCCTGTACGCCCGTATCGCCCTCATGGCTTCCGGTTACGCCATCCGTCCCAATGACGGTGAAGTGGGTACCGGGGACATGGGAACCGTAAGGCTTTCTTCCGATCCCGAACTCACCAAAGACAAGCTCTATCCCAAGGCTCTTGCCTATCTTGAAGATGCAATCAAGTCCGGGACAGCTTCCCTCGAGGATTTCGAGACATACTGGAAGAACCAGAGCAATCTGAACAACCTGGTAGCAGGTCCCGGTCACGAAACCCTGTTCGTAATCCCGTTCTCCAATGGCCGCGGCCGCTGGAACTTCACCTTTGCAGTGCGCAGTGAGGGCTCGTCCTTCGCAGGCGGTGCAACCGTTACCCGCGGCGGTGATGCCGGTCCCGTTCCCACCATGTGGTTCAACTATGACAAGGACGATGTCCGCCGCGACATCACCTGCGTGAACTGGCGCTGGAACAAGGACGACGAACCCGAACTTCCCGGCATCCAGAAGTGGTATTTCGGTAAATACCGTTTCGAATGGATGAACAGCCAGCCCTACACCGGCGGCAACGACGACGGTGTAAAGCCCGTGGTTCTGCGTTACGCCGACATCCTCCTCATGGCTGCCGAAATCGCCAATGCCCAGAACAAGCTCAAAGACGCCAAGGACTACCTCCTGGAGGTTCGTGAGCGTGCATTCAAGGGCCATGAAGACAAGGCCGAAGCCTATGTAACCGCCATTGCCGACAAGGACGCAATGTTCAACGCCATCGTCGACGAGCGCGCCTTCGAGTTCTGCGGTGAAATGACCCGCAAGTTCGACCTCATCCGCTGGAATCTCCTCAAGACCAAGATGGATGCTGCAAAGGCCGATATGCTCGCCCTGCGCGGCCTCACAGGCAAATATGCCGGCGTGAACGGCCTTGGCGGAGATGTCTATTACCAGGTGGATGGTTCCAATATCATCATCTACGGATTCAACGGAGAAGTGACCAAACCCCAGGGTGTCTGGGAGAAGAAGGCCGAGTACTTCACCAAAGTTGTTGACTCCAAGGGTGCCGATACCGGACTGTATGACGGTCAAATCAACAGCATTTATGATGCCGATCCTGTTCAGCATATGTTCTGGCCCATCTTCAACACGACGATGATCAACAGCCAGGGCCATATTTTAAACGACTACGGCTACGACAGCATTAATTAGTATGGATATGAAATACAAAAACATAATCAAAGCCGCCGTTATAGCACTCGCCTCCGCGACACTGTTCGCAGGCTGCGTGCAGGAAGCCTTTGAGGAGATTACAGAAATCAGCCTCAACCGCTGCCTTGAACCCCAGAAGCTGGCATGCCAGGTGGATCCCGCCACCGGCGACTATGTCACTTTCAAATGGGATGTGAACAAGGATGCCGATTCCTATAACCTCGTGGTCTATAAGGATGAGGCCCTTACCGATAAGGCCCTTGACGTGAAACTGGCTCCCGCAGACGTTCCCTACAAGGTGCGCCTCGCTGCCGACACCAAGTACTGGTTCAAAGTCCAGGCTCTCTCCGAGAAGCGCGAAGCTTCCAAGTGGGCCATATACGACGGTCACTGCACCACATACGCAGTGAAGGACAACCTGTTCCTTGAAATCACGGCCCGCACGGCCACTTCCGTTTCCCTCAAGTGGTCCAACGAAGTGGCCGACTACAAGGAAGTCACCCATATTTCCGCTACCCCCGTCACCGGAGGAGAAAGCGTTAAGCTGGATCTCACTGAGGCCGATGCCGAGGCTGCAGCAGCAACCGTTACCGGTCTGACCGCTTCTACCGAGTATCAGTTCGTCCTGTTTTACATGAGTGCCTCCCGAGGCGCAGTGGACGCATGGACCGTGGCCGATCCCGGCACGATGACAGTGGTTTCCGACGCCGCCGCACTTAAGGCAGCGCTCGTAGCCGGCGGTAACATCTACCTGAAGCCCGGTACTTATGACCTGGTGTCCGTTGCCGATCCTGCAGGTGCAACCATCAAGCCCGCAGGAAGCATCACTCTCGTGGGTGAAGTGGGCGCCGACGGTTCCAAGCCCGTCGTCAAGCCCGGCAAGTTCGAACTCACCACCAACCTTGTGGAAGACAATGCTTCGTTCTACTTTGAAGGGGTTACCTTCGACGGCGGCGGTGCAAACTCCCGTATCGTGGAGCACACCGGTGCTGACCTCAACGTGGCAAGCGTGAAGTTCGTCAACTGCGAAATCACAAACTTCCAGGCGGGCCTGTTCTACGACAACAACAACGGTGTGATCAAGCTCGGTGAACTCGTGTTCGACACCTGCGACATCTACGGTATCCTCGGCTCCGGCGGTGACTGCGTCGACGTCCGCAAGACCTGCGAAATCGGCACAATCACCATGGTGAACAACACCATCTACGACGGTATCCGCACGATGTTCCGCATCGATGCAGTAGAAACCGTGAAACTCGATGCCGTTGACTTCCGGAACAACACCGTGAAGAATGTCGCTACGATTGACGACGGCAACAACCGCGGCTTCTTCGCCATCCGCGTGCCATATGCGATGACACTGAAGAACAACCTCTTCCTCTATGAGGACAGCGGCAAGACCGCTGAGGGTGAAACCGACCGTGCCCAGCTGTTCCAGATCAATACGGCGACCGTTGAACCCACATGGACCGCAGCTGCCGACAACTATGCATTTGCATGCGGCAAGGACTTCTTCACACAGATTTCTGCTCAAACCTGCGGATTCGCAGTTCTTCCTTCCGATCCCTGCTACAACTCCAAGGGTAACTTCTTCCAGCTGGCCAACCAGGATCTCATCGACAAGAAAGTGGGTGCGTCCAAATGGTGGATTCCGTTTGTGGAGAAGGAGGAAGACCTCACCCAGAACGTGCTTGCAGGCGCTCACACCTGGAATCTCCAGGATGCCAGCCTGTTCGCAGGCGAGGTGAAGAACTCCCGCGTCCGTGACGAACTCATGCTGGTTGGTACAGAAGCCACGCCGATGAATGCCGACGGCGGCATCAACTTCCTTGGCGCATCTGTGCTTTCCAAGAAGGGTATCCCCGCCGAGGGATATGTTTCCTTCAAGGTCAATACTCCCGGCTCCGTAGACCTCCTCGTTGCCAAGGGCGGCGCATCCTCCGTGGTTGTGGCACTTTACGACGAGAGCGGCTACTCCGTGCAGGGCGGTGTCATGACTCCCAGCAAGGGCGATGTCCAGAAAGTGATTATCCCCAGTGTCACCGGAGAAGGCACAGTGTATCTGTATGCAACCGGCGCAATCTCCCTCACCAAGCTCGCATGGAGCCTTGATGCGGAGGGCGGCAGCAGGCTGCTTGCCACTCCTCAGGCCGCTGTAGAGCCTGTAACCGTTACCGAAGGCGATGCAACTGACATCACAGTAACATGGGACGAGGTTCCTCATGCAGCCACCTATAAGGTCCTGTTCAGGAATCTCCAGTCCGTGCAGACCGAGCGCAGCTTTACCATTCCCGCCGAGAATGTGGCGGCTCTCAAGGCCGGCCTGTACTCCGTAAGTGTCCAGGCTTTCCCTGCTGATGGCGATATCTACTACCTGGATTCCGAGGAAGGAAAAGCATCTCTGGCCATCCAGCCCAAGGGCGGCGGCGGAACTGTGGTGAATGTGGATTATGTCTGGGACTTCAGCGCTGCCGACTGGCAGACCGAACTGGCGAAGGTTGGTACGATCAATACCGATATCACCTCCGGAAGTGTAACCTACGACAATCTCAATATCACCTGGGCTACGAAGTGCAAGTTCAATACTACCTTCTTCCAGTTCGGCGGAGTCGGTCTGAATGGCACCACCGGGAATCTAGACCGCTACTTCAAGTTTACGGCACCTGCTGCCGGCAAGCTTACAGTAGTGGCATCCAATACCGGAAGCTCGGAAGACCTGAACAGGAAGGTATATGTGAAGGTTGGCGACATAGTTCAGGAGAAGGCTGGCGGTGTTGCATCTACCGCTCCTACTACTCTTGAGTTTGATGTCGATGCCGGTGACGTGTTTATCTCCACATCCGGAAACGGCCTCCGATTCTACAAGATTGAGTTCCACTGCACTTATACGGAGACAGCCCCGGAGCCTGTGGAATTTGAGTGGGATTTCGCTGCTGCCGACTGGCAGACTGAACTGGCGAAGGTTGGTACGATCAATACTGATATCACCTCCGGAAGTGTAGCCTACGACAATCTCAACATCACCTGGGCTACGAAGTGCAAGTTCAACACTACCTTCTTCCAGTTTGCAGGAGCCGGCCTCAATAGCTCCACTGGTAATCTGGACCGCTACTTCAAGTTTACGGCACCTACTGCCGGCAAGCTTACAGTTGTGGCATCCAATACCGGAAGCTCGGAAGACCTGAACAGGAAGGTGTATGTTAAGGTTGGCGACACAGTTCAGGAGAAGGCCGGCGGTGTAGCATCTACCGCTCCTATAACCCTGGAGTTTGATGTCGATGCCGGAGACGTATTCATTTCCACTACCGGAAACGGTCTCCGCTTCTACAAAATCAGCTACTCCAACAAGTAATCCTTAATCCAAAGGGAGTCGGGGGTGATACCCCGACTCTCTTCCAAGAATAGTCAATTTGAGTAGAATTGTCATTTCGAGCTTGTCGAGAAATCTAAAATATTATAATATGTCATTCATCAACAAAGACTTCATGCTGCAGACCAAGACTGCGCAGAAACTTTTCCACGAGCATGCGGAGCACATGCCCATCATCGACTATCATTGCCATCTGGTACCACAGCAGATAGCGGAGAACATCCGTTTCCGCGATATCACCCAACTGTGGCTGGTAGACGGCCACTACGGCGACCACTACAAATGGCGCGCGATGAGGGCCAACGGCGTTCCCGAGGAGTATCTCACCGGCGGCACCAAAACCGCATGGGAAACCTTTGAGAAATGGGCGGAAACCGTTCCCTACACCATGAGGAACCCGCTTTATCACTGGACTCACCTGGAGCTGAGCCGCGTATTCGGCATCGACAAGCTTCTGTGCCCGGCCACTGCGCGCGAAATCTTTGAGGAATGCAACGAGAAGCTCGGCAAGGAGGAATTCCGCGGCCAGGCCCTCATCCGCAAGTTCGGCGTTGAGGTTGTCTGCACCACCGACGATCCTGCCGATGACCTCCGCTGGCACAAGATGATCGCCGAGCATCCCTTCGGCACCAAGGTCATCCCCGCCTGGAGGCCCGACAAAGCCATGGCAATCGAGGATCCCGCATCTTATAAGGAATATCTTAAGAAGCTGGGCGAGGCTGCGAACAAGGAAATCGACTCTTATGCCGATCTTGTCGAAGCGCTCAAAATCCGTCACGACTTCTTTGCGTCGATGGGGTGCCGTCTCAGCGACCACGGTCTGGAGACCTTCTATGCGGCCGATTACAAGCAGATCGAGATCGAGGCCATCTTCAAGCTCGTCCTTCTGGGCAAGAGGCCTTCGGAGGCGGAGCTGAACAAGTTCCGCAGCGCCTTCCTGCACGATATGGCGGTTATGGACGCCGAGGCCGGCTGGGCCCAGCAGTTCCATGTGGGCGCTATCCGCAACAACAACAGCAAGATGTTCAAACTCATCGGCCCGGATACGGGATACGATGCAATCCACGACCTTCCTACGGCTGCCGCAGGTCACAAATTCTTCGACCGTCTAGCCTGCGAGGACAAACTGGCCAAGACCATCCTCTATTGCCTCAATCCCAAGGACAACGAGGTGATGATGACCATGGCCTATACCTTCAACGACGGTACTTTCCCCGGCAAGATGCAGTTCGGCAGCGGATGGTGGTTCCTGGATCAGGAGAACGGCATGCGCAAGCAGATGGATGCCCTCAGCGTCCTGGGCCTGATGTCCCGCTTCGTGGGCATGCTCACCGACAGCCGCAGCTTCATCTCCTATCCCCGCCACGAGTATTTCCGCCGCATCCTCTGTGACGTAATCGGCAAGGATATAGAGGAAGGCAAGCTCCCCGCCAGCGAAATGGACTTCATCGGCAAGATGATCGAAGACATTTCCTACAACAACGCCAAGAATTATTTCAACTTCTGATGAAATACATCAAAATCAATCCTGCCGATAACGTTGCCGTGGCGCTCCAGGACCTCTCCAAAGGCGAGGCCGTGGAAGGCGTAACCCTGCTTGTCGATATTCCTCGCGGGCACAAAATCGTGCTCCGGGACATCAAGGCAGGGGACAACGTTATCAAATACGGCTTCCCCATAGGGCATGTTACGCGCGATGCGGCTGCCGGCACTATGGTGGACCACAGCTGCATCAAAACCAACCTCGAAGGCCTGTTGGAGTACAGCTACCAGCCCAAGCTGGTCGATATCCCGGTAGCCCCTGCAGGGCGCACATTCAAGGGATATCGAAGATCCGACGGCCAGGTGGGCATTAGGAACCAGATTTGGGTGATTCCCACAGTGGGTTGCGTGAACGGAATCTGTGAAGAGATTGTGAGGAGGTTCAAGGATTCTGTCATTTCGAGCGAAGTCGAGAAATCTTCCGTCGATGCCATTGTTGCCTTCCCGCACAACTACGGCTGCTCGCAGCTGGGCCAGGACCACGAAAACACCCGTACGATCCTTGCCGATATGGTGCACCATCCCAACGCCGGCGGCGTGCTGGTGGTTTCGCTCGGATGCGAAAATAACCAGCTGGACGCGTTCCGCGAACAGGTGGGCCCTGTGGATGAAAGCCGCGTGCGCATGTTCAGGACGCAGGATGTAGAGGACGAGGTGGAATTCGGCCTGCAGCAGCTTCGGGAAATCTACGCGGTTGCCGGCAAGGATGTCCGTGAGGATGTGCCTGTGAGCGAGCTCCGGGTTGGCCTCAAGTGCGGTGGCAGCGACGGCCTTAGCGGTATCACCGCAAATCCGCTTCTGGGCGTGTTCTCCGACTGGATTGTGGAGCAGGGCGGCACAACCGTTCTCACCGAGGTGCCTGAAATGTTCGGCGCGGAAACCATCCTTATGAACCGCTGCCAGGATAAGGCAACCTTTGACAAGACTGTCCATCTTATCAACGACTTTAAGGAGTATTTCATGAAGCAGGGCATGCCGGTGTACGAGAATCCCTCGCCCGGAAACAAGGCAGGCGGCATTTCTACTCTGGAAGAGAAGTCTCTCGGCTGCACGCAAAAATGCGGCAGCAGCATAGTGCGCGGCGTCCTCAAGTACGGCGAGCGCCTTAGCGTAAAGGGCCTGAACCTGTTATCGGCCCCTGGCAATGACCTTGTGGCCTCCACGGCCCTCGCATCGGCCGGCTGCCAGATTGTCCTCTTCACTACGGGCCGCGGCACTCCCTTCGGCAGCTTCGTGCCCACGATGAAGATATCGACCAACACGCCACTCTTCGAAAAGAAGGGCAACTGGATTGACTTCAACGCCGGCGTCCTTGCCCAGGGCGAACCCATGGCCGATGTGGCCTCGCGCTTCACGGACTACGTCCTCGCCGTCGCCTCCGGCCTCCCCGTGAACAACGAATCCCACAACTATCGCGAAATCGCCATATTCAAACAAGGAGTTACTTTGTAATCAAACACATAATTATATGAAACGTAAAATGAAATACACATCCCCGGAAGCGGAGATATTCAAGTTTTTAGTCGAGGACACTTTCCTCGCATCTACCTATGGAACTACTAATGCGCCAGGTCCGGATCTGGAGGAAGAAGAAGAGTATGAAATTTAAAGACCATGTCGCTATGAAAAAGTTTGTATTTTGTATTGCAGCCGTTGTGGCGCTTGCAGTTTCCTGTCAAAAAGCAGAAACCAATTCTTCCATGAAGACCATTGATTTGACTATCAAGGCAACAATGGATCAGACGAAAACGTATATTACTTACGATTCAGGTAACCAAGTGTATACTCCATCATGGCATAAGAGTGATGTAATAGCGGTTTGTCCCCAATCTGATTTGGGAGCAAAGAAGTCTTTCACAAACCAAAGCAATGACGGGGAAGAAGCCAACTTTACGGGGTCGGCAACTATTAATACCGCAGGAGATGTTTTATATGCATTCTATCCTAAAGGATTAACTGATGGAAGAAGTGGTAACGTCTTTAAATTTGCAATTGCGAACAGTCAGAGTGTTCCGAGTCTAACTACCTTCAATAAGGCTAACGATCTTCTTGTTGCAAAACCTCAGGATATTAGCGGCACGGCTCCAGCGACTATTAATATGCAGTTTCGTCGTGTGCTGGCAGTTTTGAAAGTGATCCTCCGTGACGATACGACTACGTCATATCTTTCTTCTGCTAATGTTACCAAAGTAAAACTGACTTCGTCAACATCTTTCCTGACAGGTAGGGTGTCTGTCGATATTACTGATGACTCGGCTGATATTTCCTGGGAGTCAAGCAAAAGCTATAATTATGTTGAAGGCGTCTACTCAGCAGGATACGCTGTCAACGGCAGCAATGCCTTATATTTGATAGTTAATCCTACAACTCTGGCTGAAGCGTCTACTTTGACGGTAGATGTTACTACTGATAATGACCTGCTTACTATCCATAAGGAAGTTACTCTTACTAAAGATCTCGTTCTGAAAGCTGCCAGCGTTAAACCCCTCACAATCGGGATTGATGACGCAAGCGTATCTTATTATTCGGCTCCTGTGGTTAACGCCTCAGATGTTGAGATAGAAGCTACTGACGAAGGTGGTACAATTACTTATACGGTGGATAATCCTGTTACCGGAGCTTCAATGACAGCATCGATTTATGATGCAGGAACTATTTCCAACCTGGTCTTAGGTACTCCTGATGCCGGTTCTCTCACATTCACCTGCGATGCCAATACTGATACCGGGAATGCAAAAACTGCTACTGTAAGATTGACATATACCTTTAATAATCCTGCAGAAACCGTTACAAAAGATGTTACCATTACCCAGAAGAAGGCCTCAAGTGGAGCTCCGAAAGAGAGTCATTCCTGGAATTTTGCCGACTTTACAGATGCCCAGATGGAATCTATTACTGGCCTGGCGGCCGATGCAAAAGCAACAGCTGGCCAAACATGGGATTTCGGTGACGGCTTGACAATGGTTACTAACTCCAGTTCCAAGTGGAACAATCAGACTATCGGTACTGATAATTATAAATGGGTGGCCACTGGAGGTAAGTATGGAAGCAATCAGAAATACTTCCAATTCTCTACCACTACAGTGGGTACAGTGACAATTCTTTATGCTTCGGGTGGATCTGCTGAAAGGTCTTTAACAATTAAAGCAGGTGGAACTGAAACTACAGATACTGCGAATGTTTCTACTTCTTCATCAGACATGAAGACAGTTACATTCAGTTCGGTTGCTGCCGGTACAATAATGTTGTATTCAAAAGTCGATAATGTAAGATTTTATAGTATTAGTTTCTTAGAGGACTGATAAAATGAAAAAATTCCTATCCATATTCTCCATTGCGGCCCTCCTGCTGGTGGGCTGCAAGGAGAAGCCGGAGCCGGAACCCGAACCGGAGCCCGCGGGTGAGATAACACTCACCTGCGAGGACGATTTTGTGGTGACCGATGCCGGAGATGCCGTGCCGGTATCGTTCAAGGCCACAAAGGGCTGGACGCTCACGTCATCGGCCGACTGGGCCGTGCCGTCAAAGACTTCCGGCGAGAAGGGCCAGATTGCTGTAAGCATTACCGTGGCCCCGAATCCGGAGTACGATGACCGTGAGGCCGAAATCACGGTAACCTGCGAAGAGTCCAAGAAGACGGTCACCATCGTCCAGAAGAAAAAGGGCGCCCTGATACTCACCAGGTCCAATATCACGGTTCCGGCCGAGGGCGGCAGCGAGACCATCATGGTCAAGGCCAATGCCGATGTCACCGGCCGGATCACTTCCGGAGGAGACTGGATTTCAGACGTTATCCTCAAGTCGCTCGAAGATTTCTGCTTCCTGTACTCGTTTGCTCCCAATACTGAATATGAGCCCCGCACCGGCACCATCGTCTTCAGTAATACTTATGGCAGCGAAACTGTTACTATAACCCAGGAGGCTGCTGAAAAGCCGGATAATCCCGGCGGAGGCGACCAGCCCGGTGGCGGTGACCAGCCCGGCGGCGGTGACCAGCCCGGCGGCGGAGATCCCCCTGTGCCCGGCGAGGGCGATGAGTTCGAATGTCCCAATCCTCCCGCTTCGGGAAATGTCCCTTTGGACGGGCTTTACGGCTATGGGGCAGGAGTAACCGGCGGAGCCAACGGCACAGTGCTGCATTTCAATAACGGCAAGGCGCTGCAAACCTGGCTTCTGGCACGTACTAAGACAGAAAAGGCCGGTGATCACAGCCCGGTTACCATCTGGCTCAGCGGCACATTCGGCCCTCAAGACGGCCGCGACTTCTCGGATGCCCATCCCTGGTTCGACGTGAAGGACGTGTCCAACCTGAGCTTCATCGGCACCGACAGCTTCGTAATGGACCGAATCGGCATATTTTGCGTCCGCGCAAGCAATATTATAATAAGGAATATCAACTTCCGGCAGCCCAAGGCCAACAACGGGGCCGATGCCGTATCCATGCAGGAATGCGACGGCGTATGGGTGGACCATTGCACCTTCACTTCGCTCAACCAGACGAAGGATTACGAGGACGGTTCAACCGACGTGACTCACGGTTCCAAGAACGTTACCATCAGCTGGTGCCGGTATATCCAGACGCAGAAGAGCTGCCTCGTGGGCCATTCCAACAGCCAGAGCGGCGACGCTGCCATTACCGTGACCTTCCATCACAACTGGTTTGACAATTCGTCTTCAAGGCATCCCCGCGTGCGTTTCGGCCGCGCCCATGTGTACAACAACCTCTTCGACGGTTGCACAACCTACGGTGTTGGTTCCGCATACGGAGCAAAGGTGTTGGTGGAATACAATTACTTTAACGGGGTTCATCTGCCCACCGATATCTGCACGTATCCCGCAAAACAGAGCGGCAGTTCGTGGGTGTCCAACCTTACGGGTTCGGTGGCCGGTTATCTCTTCGCCACGCAGAATGTTTATGTGAACAAGCCGTCCAACGCCAGCAATCCGTATCCTTTCACAAACGTTCAGTACGAAAAGTACGGCGGAACTGCCGGGACTGCGCTCACATATGCCGATTTCAGGCCGTCCTATGATTATATGGTCACGCCGGCCGATGATGTCTCTTCGGTAGTGAAGGCCGGCGCCGGTTATGGCAAACTCGGGTACACATCGGCCCCTGTTGAGGTGAATAACGGCGGAATCACTGAATTCGACGGCACCGTGGACGATCCCACCGATCCGGATCCCGATGACGGGGACGACCCGCTTGTCGATGACGGCTCGGCGCATACCTATACCCTGTATATGAGCGATTCGAAAGCTGTAGTGCAGACCAAGGACGGCACTGCCGGGGCATCCTATTTCGATGCATCCACTTCGGTGGCCGATTTCAGCAAGGACTACAACGGACCGTTCACCATCGGCAGTGTAGAGTACAAATACGGCTTCAAGATGGACAGCAAGGGCTATGTGAATTTCACCACATCGTCCACATATACCACCACGCTGCAGTTCTATACCGCAAGGCGCAAGAGTGCCGATACTTCTGCGGCGATGCAGTGGGGACCCACCGGAGGAACAGCCACAGTGCTGGATGTTACGCCCCACGGCTCGGCCGGAGATTCCGGAGTGATAACCCTAGAAAAGGGCACGGCTTACACCGTTAAGCAGAAGAGCAGCGAACAGGGCCTTATCTTGCTAATAATCAAAGAATCAGAATAAATGGAAAGACTAAACCGCAAAAGCGCTCCCCAGGCGAAGCGCTACACAGAGAAAATCATTCAGTTCGGCGAGGGCAACTTCCTTCGCGCATTCATCGACTGGATTGTGTGGAAGACCAACCAGAAGACCGATTTCAACGGCTCGGTGGTGATAGTCCAGCCAATCGAAAAGGGCATGGTGGAGTGGCTCAACGAGCAGGACGGCCTGTATCACCTCAATCTCCAGGGCCTGCTTAACGGGAAGACCGTTGACAGCCTGGACATGATTGATGTGGTTTCCCGCGGCATCAATCCCTATGCCGATTTCAACTCCTACCTTGAACTGGCCGAGCAGCCGGAAATCCGTTTCGCGATTTCCAACACCACGGAGGCGGGTATCGCTTTCGATCCCGCATGCCGTCTGGAAGATGCTCCTGCAAGCTCCTATCCCGGAAAGCTCACCCAGCTGCTCTACCACAGGTATGAGCATTTCGAGGGCGCGATGGACAAGGGGCTCATCATCTTCCCCTGCGAACTTATTTTCGAGAACGGCAGGCACCTGAAGGAGTGCATCCGCAAATACATCGACCTGTGGGGCCTCGGCCCGGATTTCAGCGCATGGTTCGAGGAGGCCTGCGGCGTGTACAGCACGCTTGTGGACCGTATCGTTCCCGGATACCCGCGCGACAACGCCGCCCAGCTTTGCGAACGCGCCGGATATGACGATCATCTGCTGGACAAGGCGGAGATCTTCCACCTGTGGGTAATTGAAGCCCCCAAGGAGGTGGCGAAGGAATTCCCGGCCGATAAAGCCGGCCTGAACGTGCTCTTCGTGCCTTCGGAGGCTCCCTATCACGAGCGCAAGGTTACGCTTCTGAACGGCCCCCACACAGTGCTTTCGCCTGTTGGATACCTGAGCGGGCTCAACACCGTGAAGGAATGCTGCGAGGATCCGGAAATCGGCAGGTTCGTTCATAAAGTGATGTTCGACGAACTGCTGCCCACCCTGAATCTTCCCAAGGCGGAGCTGGAAAAATTCGCCAATGACGTTCTGGAGCGCTTCCGCAACCCGTTCGTGAAGCATTTCGTGACTTCCATCATGCTCAATTCCTTCCCCAAGTTCCGCACCCGCGACCTTCCCGGCCTTAAGACCTACCTGGAGCGCAAGGGCGAACTGCCCAAGGGCCTTGTACTGGGCCTCGCCGGCATCTGCACCTATTATAAGGGCGGCAAGAGGGGAGAGGACGAAATCGTTCCCAACGACGACCAGAAGATCATCGACCTTCTCAAGGAACTCTGGGCTACCGGAGACGTGCGTAAAGTGGCCAAGGGCGTGCTTGCGGCTTCGTTCATCTGGGATGAGGACCTCAATGCCGTTCCCGGCCTTGCCGATCTCCTTGCGGCCGACCTTGCCGTAATTCAGGCGAAGGGAATGCGTGAAGCAGTGAAAAATATTTTGTAACTTTGTGGTTCCGAGCGAAACAAATATGAGTACACAAACCAAATTGATGTCCAACTGGCGCTGGTGGATCTGCAGCCTGCTTTTCGTTGCAACTACCGTGAATTATCTCGACCGCCAGGTGCTGTCCCTCACTTACGAGGAGTTTATCAAACCCGAATTCCACTGGACCGATGCCAACTACGGCACCATCACCAGTTTCTTCTCCATCTTCTACGCTATTTGCTGCCTGTTTGCGGGCAAGTTCGTGGACTGGATGGGCACGAAGAAGGGCTACCTCATAGCAATCGGTGTATGGTCGGCCGGTGCCTGCCTGCACGCTGCATGCGGCTGGGCCACTACGCACCTCGTGGGCCTGGATTCTGTTGCCGCCATGCGCGCTGTTGAGGCCGGTTCCAAGATTGCACTGGCAGTTTCCACAACCAGCGTGTATCTGTTCCTGCTATGCCGTGGAATACTGGCACTTGGTGAAGCCGGGAACTTCCCGGCGGCAATCAAGGTGACAGCGGAGTATTTCCCCAAGAAGGACAGGGCTTTTGCCACGTCCATCTTCAACGCAGGCGCCTCTGTGGGCGCTCTTGCGGCTCCGCTGCTCATACCCCCGCTTGCCCTTAAGTTCGGCTGGGAGTGGGCATTCATCATCATCGGCGGTCTTGGCTTCATCTGGATGTTCTTCTGGGCATTCATGTACGACAAGCCGGAAAAGAGCAGGAAGGTGAACAAGGCGGAACTGGAGTATATACATTCCGATGACGCCGAAGAGGCGGCGGCTGCGGCGAAAGCTGCAGAGGCCGCAGCCAATGAAAAGGCCATCCCGTTCCTCCAGTGCTTCAAATACAAGCAGACCTGGAGCTTCATCGTGGGCAAGTTCTTCACCGACGGCGTATGGTGGTTCTTCCTGTTCTGGGCTCCGTCCTATTTCAGCAACCAGTTCTCGGCTCCGGCCACATCGCCCCTGGGCCAGTGGCTCATCTTCACGCTGTATCTGATTGTTACGATTATTTCCATCGGCGGCGGTTATCTGCCAAGGATATTTGTGGACAAGAAGGGCATGAACCCTTACGCCGGCCGTATGCTGGCAATGCTCATCTTTGCATTCTTCCCGCTGGCGGCCCTGTTCGCACAGCCTCTGGGCGTGCATTTTGACACTCCCTGGTGGCCGGCTATCCTCATCGGCCTTGCCGGTGCAGGTCATCAGGCCTGGAGCGCGAACCTGTTCTCCACCATCGGCGACATGTTCCCCAAGAGCACCATCGCAACCATCACCGGCATCGGCGCCATGGCCGGCGGTCTTGGGTCGATGATTATCCAGAAGGTGGCCGGTAACCTGTTTACCTTCGCCGAGGGCCAGGGCGCGGCATTCCGCTTCCTTGGATTCGAAGGCAAACCCGCAGGCTACTTCATCATGTTCTGCTTCTGCGGCCTGGCCTATCTCGTGGCCTGGATCATCATGAAGAGCCTCGTACCCAAGTACAAACCCATCGAAGCATAATGAAACGCTTAATACTTCTCCTCCTCCCATTGGCCCTTCTTGCCTGCAGCAAGACGGGCCATACCGTGGACGGTCCCGTCGACCTCACTGTTCCCACGAACCTTGAGATAAAAGGTGTTACCGAAACCAGCCTCATCTTCCAGTGGAAGACCGTGAAAAACGCCACTGGGTACAACTGGGTGCTCACCGAGAAGGAAAGTGGGGAGGAGGCGGGAGTAGGCTCCACCGCCAAGCGTAACGTTGAGGTAAAAAGTCTCAGGAAAGGTACATCCTATCTCTTCAAGGTAAGGGCCGAGGCCGGTTCAAACCACAGTGATTACTCCGAGCCGGTTGAGGCAAAGACTTCCGGGACTCCCGGGCCGGACGATGTGGCCAAGGTGTGCGCCGACGCTCCTGTCGTAATCACCTTCGACTCGGCTCCGGTTCTGGGCACTTCCGGCATCATCAAAGTATTCAAGGCCGACGGCACCGAGGTGGACCGCATCGACCTTGCCGATATGGACAAAGTGACCGTGCTGGAAAGCGGAATCATGGTGCCCAAGGAGCAGATCACGAACGCAAGTAAGTTCCATACCTTCATGGATGCCATTCCCGGCGGCGGAGGCCGATATCGGCTTGTGCACTATACGCCGCTCAGGGTTAATGGCAAAAAACTGGAAATCAAGCTCCACAGCGGCGTACTGGACTTCGATTCGGAGTACTATGTGACGATGGATGAATCCGTTTGCGGAAAGGCCATTGGAGCAGGAGAGAAGAAGATATTTACCAAGGCCGCTCCGTCATCGGCAAAAGAGCTGGTTGTGGCTGCCGACGGACACGGCGATTTCTGCACCCTCCAGGGCGCACTTTCTTATGCCGATAAAACCGGCGCGTCCATCGCGGTTTCTCCGGGAACATATGAAGAGATGCTGTATCTTCGCGATAAGTCGAACATTACAATCACCAGCTCGAACCGCGATAAAGTTAAGATCTTGTATCCCAACAGCGAACTGTATTGCAACGGTTCCGGCGGAGGCGTTTCATCCAAGCCTTCGGCAGGTGCTTCAGTGGGCTCCAACGGAGGCCGCTGCCTGTTCCTTGCGGAGAATTGTGACAATCTGCTCCTTGAAAGAATCACCATCGAGAACAGTTTCTACGCAGCCGACCATAAGGGCCAGGCGGAGTGCATCTATTTCAATTCGGGAAGCAACGCTCACAAGCTCGAGGTTGACGACTGCTCCCTCATTTCCTGGCAGGATACATTCCTGTGCAAAGGCGAGGTATGGGTGCATAATAGCCTTATCGCAGGCCACTGCGACTTTATCTGGGGCTATCCCAAGGTGTGCTACTTCGAAAACTGCGAGATACGTTCACGCGCCGCTGGATATATTGTCCAGGCCCGAATCAAGGCCGTTACCGACAAGGGCTTCGTGTTCCACAGATGCAGGCTCACGGCGGAAGATGGTGTGGCCGGCAATTCCGTTTATCTTGCCCGTTCCGGAGGAAATTCGGGTGAATACGACAATGTCGTGTATGTGAATTGTACTATGTCATCGGCAATCCGCACGGTGGGCTGGCTGGGCGATCCTGCACCGAATCCTTCAACCCCGACGGCAACTTCCGGCTGGCGCGAGTACGGTTCCAAAGACCCCTCCGGCAACGCAATAACCGGTCACAATTCCTATGGCAAGTACCTCACCGGAGCGGAAGCCGCTGCCTACTGCACCCGTGAGGACGTTCTTGGTTGGTAATTATTAAATACAACAACGATATGGCAAATCCTTTTTCACTTGAAGGCAAAAATGCCTGGATTACCGGAGCTTCCTATGGCATCGGTTTCAACATCGCCAAGGCTTTCGTGGCTGCAGGCATCAAGAACATCATTTTCAACGACATCAATGAAGCGGCATTGGAGCGAGGCCTGAACAACTACAAGGAGGCCGGCATTACCAATGTGCACGGTTATGTTTGCGACGTCACAAACGAGGTGGCGGTGAAGGCACTGGTGGAGAGAATCCACGCCGAGGTTGGCCAGATTGACATTCTGGTGAACAACGCCGGTATCATCAAGCGCATTCCCATGCACGAGATGGAGCGGAAGGAGTTCCAGCAGGTGATCGACGTAGACCTGGTGGCTCCGTTCATCGTGTCGTCGGCAGTGCTTCCGGAGATGATGGAACGCCGCGAGGGCAAGATTATCAACATCTGCTCGATGATGAGCGAGCTGGGCCGCGAGACGGTATCGGCCTATGCTGCGGCAAAGGGCGGCCTGAAGATGCTCACCCGCAACATCTGCTCGGAATACGGCGAGTACAATATCCAGTGCAACGGCATCGGCCCGGGCTATATCGCAACGCCCCAGACTGCTCCGCTGCGCGAGAAACAGCCCGATGGCTCGCGTCATCCCTTCGACAGTTTCATCTGTGCCAAGACTCCGGCAGGCAGGTGGCTTGAACCCGAAGAACTCGGCGGCCCCGCAGTTTTCCTGGCTTCCCATGCCTCCGACGCCGTGAACGGCCATATCCTCTATGTGGACGGCGGTATCCTCGCCTATATCGGAAAACAACCTAAATAATATGGCAAAGATCAATTGCACAGTGCGTCAGGCGTCGAGCAACGTGGACGCAAAACACTACGATACAGAGCGTATCCGTAAAGAATATCTGGTAGAGAACGTAATGGTTCCCGGCGAAATCAATATGGTTTATTCCATGTTCGACCGTATAATCGCCGGCGGCGCCGTTCCCGTGGACGAAGAACTCGTTCTGGAGGCCCCGGATATCTTAAGGGCCGATTATTTCACGCAGCGCAGGGAACTTGGTATCATCAACGTGGGCGGCACCGGTTATGTGAAGGTGGGGGACGATGAGTACGAGATTCCCAACAAGGAGGCTATCTATGTGGGCCGCGGAAACCGCCACGTAAGCTTCCGCAGCGCTGATCCTGCTAAGCCAGCTCACTTCTACTTCAATTCCGCCACTGCCCACAGGGAAACCGGCGTGAAGAAGGTTTCGAAGAAAGATGCGGTTGTGATGCATCTCGGCTCGCTGGAGGAAAGCAACGAGCGCACAATCAACAGGCTTCTGGTGAAGGAAGTGGTGCCCTGCTGCCAGCTTCAGATGGGTATGACGGAACTTGCTCCGGGCAGCACCTGGAACACCATGCCCGCTCATACTCATGACCGCCGCATGGAAGTGTATTTCTATTTCGATCTTCCCGAGGATGCGGCAGTATGCCATTTCATGGGTGAACCCCAGGAGACAAGGCACATCTGGATGCACAACGAGCAGGCTGTTATTTCCCCTCAGTGGAGCATTCACAGCGCATGCGCAACCCGCAACTACACCTTCATATGGGGTATGTGCGGTGAGAACGATGATTACGGCGACATGGACTGGTGCGCCACTAAAGACCTCAGGTAATGAAAAAGTTGCTTATCCCCTTTGCTCTGGTATTGCTGCTCGTATGCAGCTGCCAGAACACCCCGCAGCAGAAGGTGATGGCCCGTGCCGTGCCCGAGCGTGCCGATGATTTCGTATTCGAGAACGACCTTATCGCCGGCCGCTTCTACGGAGAGGCCCTGGAAGGCAATCCCACATCGCCCGGACTCGACATCTGGGTGAAACTCCCCGGCGCCCTTGTGGCCGATACCTGGTATGCCGAGGCAGTGAACGATCCCGGCTACTACCACCACGACCACGGCGGCAAGGACTGCTACAAAGTAGCGGTTTCCCTTGGTGGAGGTGCCTCTGTCCCCTTCATCGACGGTAAACTGTGCTATCCTGCAACTAACTACCGCGCCTGCGAAGTCCTTTCGCTTGAGCCCTCCAAAGTGGTCTTCACCCTGGATTATCCGGAGTGGGAAGCCGCGGAAGGCATCCTCGTGAGCCTTCACAAACAGGTAACCCTGGAAGCAGGTTCATATTTTGCCGATGTGGTTGATACGTATACATTCAGTGGGGTGGATTCGCTGAAAGTGGCAGCAGGACTTAAGTTGCACTCTGCACAGTCCACTGTTGAGGAAAGCGCCCGTACTGACAGCAGTTACGCTATCTGGGAGCATGCATCAGATCAGAGCGTGGAACCCGAAGACGGCATGATTGGAGTTGCAGTTGCAATGCCCGGCGCGGAAGAAGTTTTCGCCAGCAGTGAACTCGACCATGCGTTACTGGTGCGCACGGTTGTGTCCGGTGAGCCTCTCGAGTACAGAGTCGGTTCCTGCTGGAGTAAGGGCGATATCAAGGACTCTGCCTCGTGGTTCGCGCTCGTAAAGTAGCGTGAAATACAAATTATTGATTTTCAATATTTTATCGATTTCTAGTCCGGCTGCCTGCCGGACTAGATTTGTATAAGTTGTTGAGTGATAATTATTTGCATTTCACGGGCGATTCTTTTTCAATTTTCTGATATAATACTTATATTTGTAAGTTAGTACGATAACGAACCTAAACCGTTGATGAACAAGAAATCCGTCATAGTGGCTGTAGTGGCTATTGCGCTGATGCTTGCGGGCATAGCGTGGGCCGTGTACAGGCTGTACAGCAAGCCGCAGGGGACGGATATCCCGGTAAAAAGCGACTACAGTCTTCTGAAGGCCGTGCCTTCGGATGCTGCAGCCGTTTTTGTATTCGACGGCTCCAGGGAAGCGCGCGGAGTACTGGCGGATTCCTGCGGCGTGCTCACATCCTTCCTGCAGCCCGGAGCCTTCATGGAGTATCTCCAGGCAGTGGGTGCAAGGAAGGCCGTGGTTTCGCTGCACAACAGCGGGGCGCTGGTGCCGCTGGTAATTGCAGAGGAGGCAAAGACGGATTCCATCAGCCGTACCAAGTTGGAAACTTTGGCAAAAGCGGCTTCTCTCAAGTTGACATACAGCGAGGGCCTGGTGCTGGCATCCAAGTCGGAAACCCTTCTGGCTGCATCGGTAAGGCATCTGGAAAGCGGTCTCAGCGTGCTTTCTGCCCCCGGAATGAAGGAGGCCTGCTCGGCTATTTCGGGCCCGGCTCTGGTGTTCCTCAACAATTCCCAGGCGTCAAAGCTGCTGCAGAGTTTCGGCGGTGCGGCCGTTACGGGAAAGAGCGGTTTCGTGCGCAACTTTGCCGACTGGACAATGTTCCGCATGGAATCCGGAAACCAGCAGATAACGCTCAAAGGTACCGCAACGGTTCTTCCGCGAACCGCCGGTTACCTTACCGCATTCTCCGGCTGCCAGTGGGGAACCGCCACATTCGCCCAGGTGCTGCCCGGCTCGGTTGCATCTGTACTGGCCATACCCGTGGCCGATGCGGAAGACTATCTTTCCCGCTACAGGGATTTCAAAGACAGCTACGGAAAGCTCCACACATATGATGCGGACCTTGCAAACGGCAGAGGCCATGACATGACACCGCTCAAGTGGTATAATTCCCTTCAGCTGAAGGAAATCGTAAGTGCGGGTTTCCGCAGCGGGAGCACCACTTTCAAGGTGCTTATGCTCCGCTGTGCCCAGGATGGCGGCAAGAAGGGCACCATAGAGGTAAATAAGTATGCCGGCTATCCCGCACGGGTGCTGGGCCAGGAGTTCCAGGTGGAAGATTCCCTGTGCCTGCTGCTTGGCGGCGGCTGGCGCGTATATGGCTGCAAAGAGGCTCTGAACATGTTCCAGGATAAGGAATTCCTGTCATGTACGCTTAAGGACCGCATGTCGGAAGCGGGAATTCAGGTTCCTGCAGGAGTGCTGGCTTATGCCTCCCTGTCGGACTCTCCTGAAATCGCTTCCAGATATCTTGATGAAGCACGCGCAACAGCTGTTCTCCGCTATACTACAGGCGCATCATATGCACCGGTGTTTGCGGTTTTGAAGGCAGGATCGGCACCTGCAATTACTGTAACGCTGGCCAGAACGATGGAACTTCAGGTGGCCAGGGGCGGAAACTTCCTCAGGGATACCACCGTGGTGGTGCCTGCCGGCCCGTATGATGTGGAGAACTTCAACACCGGCAAGACCAATCAGCTGTATCAGAACAAGAACCTGTACATCTGCCTGAACGACGAGAAAGGCAAGGGCGTGTGGGGTATCCCGTTCTCAAGCCGCATATGCGGACGCGTGGAATGCATCGACTATTTTAACAACGGCCGCAAGCAGTTCCTTTTCGCAGCCGGTTCCTCCCTGTATCTGCTGGATGTCAAGGGCCGGTTCGTACAGGGCTTCCCGGTGGATCTGGGCAGTGATGTCCGCCTTGGACCGGCCGCTTATGACTTCACCGGAGCCGGTGGTTACACGGTGATGGTGCTTCATAAGAACAACACCCTGCAAATGTACAATCTGCATGGGCAAAAGCCGTCGGGATGGAAGGGGATTGCGCCGGAAGACAAGATTCGCACGCTGCCGGAACTTTATGTTTATGAAGGCAAGCGCTATTGGATAGTGAGCACCTCGGGAACCACCGCAGTGTATCCTTTCAACGGGGGAGAGCCCCTCACCAGGAAGGAGACGGAAAAGATAATGAAAAAGAAATAATACTCATATATGGAATTCAAGTCGGTAAACAAAATTCTCCAAAAGAGTATAGCAGAGAACTGGGACCGCCCGGCCCTGTCGAACTACCAGGGCGTAACACTCTGCTACAGGGATGTGGGACGTCGTATCGCCAAACTGCACATAGCATTTGAACAGTGCGGCCTGCGCAAAGGCGACAAAGTGGCCATCTGTTCCCGCAACCAGGC